>DAOVJK010000198.1 GCA_030673265.1 Pseudomonadota bacterium
GACCTGATAAAGGGTTCTGCTGCTAACCCGCATATTTAATGAGTATTTTAGAAAAGTCATTTTAACTGATTGTACTTGAGTGTTAAACCTTTGGTTTGCTGGGGAATATCAAGGTCACAGTTTGTACCAAATTAAATACATGGTTTGTTTTTCAGACTTTGCCTATCCGGCATCTCGACTGGTGAAATATGCGGGCTAACCCATCTCCCTGCCGCCCCGAAAGAGACGGGTCCGTTTTAACACTCCAAAGATGCTAATCGTCCTTAAACCTGCAAGGGGGAATTTGCCCTGTTTTTCTCACTGATCTGCTCATTCAGGGTCCAGAAATCATAGATAATCCCGACCAGAAACAGACCGCCGGTGAGCAGATAGACCAGGCCGGTAATCCACTTGCCGAGATAAAAGCGGTGAACGCCAAAGATCCCCAGGAAAGTCAGCAGAATCCAGCCCAGATTATAATCGATAAGCCCGGCGGTATAGTGGATATCGGCTTCTCTGTCCATCGAGGGAATTAAAAACAGATCAACAAGCCAACCGATGAAAAAGAGGCCCAAAGTGAAAAAATAAATGGTGCCGCTGATCGGCCGCCCGAAATAAAAGCGATGCGCCCCCATAAAGCCGAAAATCCAGAGCAGATAACCGATTAATTTACTATGCGTGTTCATCTATCATTCTCTTCATCCCCCCGGATCTCCCGAAGGATAGCATCCCTGTGATTATTCTTTTCTGGGCCGGACCTACAGATCCAGAAAAGTAGTATCGGTATTCAACACCTCGCAACCTTGCTCGGTGACCACCACCATATTCTCGAGCCTGACCCCGCCCCAGTCTGGCAGATAGATGCCCGGCTCGACGGTAACCACCATCCCGGCCCGCAGTTTCTTTTTATAACGACTGCTGAACGCCGGTCCTTCATGGACCGCGAGACCGACCCCATGGCCAAGACCATGCCCGAACTGCGCCCCATAACCGGCCTGTTCTATAATCTGCCGCGCCGCCCGGTCAACCTCCGCCCCGGTTACCCCGGCCCGGACCGCCTTGATCCCGGCCTTCTGGGCCTGGCGGACCAAGCGAAAGATCTTTCTGGTCTTGGCGTCTGGTTCGCCAAGCACCACGGTGCGGGTCATATCCGAGCAGTAACCAGCCAAAACCAGCCCCATGTCGATAACAATCGGCTCACCTTTTTTTAAGGGCCGGTCACCGGGAACTGCGTGGGGCCTGGCGCCGTTGGGACCACCGGCAACGATGCTCTCAAAGCTGGGGCCTGCAGCGCCCTTCTCCCGCATCAGGGTTTCAATTTTGATAGCAACCTGCCGCTCGGTCATCCCCGGTTTAAGTTCTCTAAATACTTCCTGAAAAACCTGCTCGTTAAGGAGAACCGAAGCCCTGATCCGGTCAATCTCTACCGAACTTTTACAGAGCCGCAGCCTTTCGATCAGACCACTGGTCGCGACGGGCTCTACCCCGATCTTCCTAGTCATCTCCTCAAGTTTTCCGGCAGTCCGGTGGAGAAAATAATGGCTTTCAAAGGCCAGTCTTTTAATGCCGCGGTCGCTCAACACACCTTTGAGAAGATCAAGCATTCCCCGTTTGTAGACCAGCACCTCGAAGCCGACCGCTTCGGCCTCCGCCTCAAGCTGATATCGAAAATCGGTCAGCAGGAGCGGCTGGCCGCGCCGGGCTACAAGCAGAGCGCCGGAGCTTTCAGCGATGTTCATATCCCCCGCCTTAAAGCCGCTCAGATAGCGACGGTTATCAGGCTGGGAGACCAGCAACGCATCCAGCTTGCGGTTCTGCAGGTTTTTTTTTAAGCGCTTAACAGCATCCATACAATCAGTCTTCTTTGCCGGTGAATTTGACGTTAACGGTCAGGCCCCGATCATAGCAACGGCTCCGCAGTGCAACCAGCACCTCCAAACACCGATCCGGGCTGACCTCAACCTGACCATCTGTGGCTACTTGCAGCCCAAAGAACTTGAGCCAATCCTCTAAAATACTGCCCGCCTCAGCACCGGGCGGCTCCAGCAGAATATCGAGCCGCATCAAACCATCGAGGTCAAAATCTGCACGATCATCTGCTTGTGCTGGTCAATGGCCCGACCATACTGGCCATTAAGCTCATCCATAGCCTTGTGCAGCTCTTCCTGATATTTGGGATGCTGGGACGGCTGTAGCTTCATGTGCTGCCCGGTCTTCTGGGCCATGGCCGCTTCCAGCTGCGGCATCATCTGGGCGAAGTTGGCCTCCAATTGCTCCTTGAGCTGCTCACAGTGCTTGCGGTACTGATCAAGAATCTTGGTCAGATCACCAAAAACCGGCAAGAGATCCTGATGGTTCCGGCCAACCAGGGTCAGACCGTTCATGGCTTGGCCGGCTATATCCAGCGACTCGCCCTCACGGGGCAAATTGATATTCCGCAACAGGGCCTCAGCCACCCCCTTGATAAAATGACCGCGAGCCTCCGAAGGACAACCGTCCAGGGCCGCAAGCAGATCGGTTTTTTCATCCCGCATATAGGCCGCCCCGGCCCTCATCCCGTCCTTGACCTGGTCTTCGGCCATTAGATCCTCGCCACCCTCTTCAGCCTCCATCCGGGCCGCCCGGGCCAACACCATCTCCATCGTACTTTTTATCTCAGCCATAACAGCTCCTAAATTTTGCAACCTTCGACCAGAAGGTTTTATTTTGCCCTTTCACACTTGTGATTATCACCAATGTACAACCTCGTTATTGCGGGGAAAAACCGAGAGACCACTGCCCTTAAACCACAAAACTGGTCATTAACCGAGAGCCGGAATTAACGGGGGAAGGCCGCCGGAATGCCACCGTCAACCGGCAGGGTAGCGCCGGTGGTCGGGGTCTGCTCCGTTGCAAAAAAGACCACCGCCTTGCCGACATGATCGGCAGTAACTGTTGCCTTTAAGAGATTACGCTGGCGGTAATATTCCTTCAGCCCGTCGGGATCAAGATTCCGTGATTTCATCCGGTCAGGCCCCACCACGTCCCAGAGTCCGGAAGAGACCCCCTCGTCATCGAAGATGGCATCGGCATTGATCATATTGACCCGCACCCCGATCTCGGCCAGTTCCAGGGCGGCAATCTTGCCCAGTTGATGAGCGCCGGCCTTGGCAGAACTGTAAGCCCCGAAGGCCGCGCCCGGATCAAAAACATTTTTTGAGCTGTTGATAACGATACTGCCGCCCATGCCCTGACGGCGAAAAATCGGCACCGCCCCTTTGATCACCTGGAAGACCCCTTTCAGGTTAACCGCCAGAACCTGCTCAAATTTATCATCGTCCAGATCTTCAAGCCGGGCCACATGGGCCACGCCGGCATTGGGCACCAGAATATCGAGCCCGCCGGTCTCCTTGACGATTACCTCAAGCCCCGCTCTGACCGATGCGCCATCAGTAACGTCCATAACCAGGGGCCGGACCATTCCGGCCCCGAACTGTTCGGCCAGTTTAGAGCAAGCCTGGTCAAGCCGCTCCTCGCTAATATCACTCATATAGACCATAGCCCCGGCTCTAAGGAGCTGCCGACCGATCCCCATGGCGATGGCGCCGCCGCCACCGGTGACCAGCGCCGATCGGCCCTGCAGAGGCAGAGAGCTGCCCTTACCGAGCTTGGCCTGCTCAAGGCTCCAGTATTCCATGTCGAAGATATAATGCTCCTCAAGTTCCCTGAAACTGCCGATCGCGGCCGCCTGGATCTTGGCCAAGACGGTATGCTCAGCAATATCGGCGGCGATCCCGGCCGCCTTCGGACTTGAACCGATCCCAACAAGCCCCAGACCACGGATCAGGACCACCCGGGGCATAGCATCGAGTCGCACCTTATCAACCTGCTTGGCCGCCAGCTGGGCCTCAAAATATTTTATATACTGGGCCTGATAAGCGGCCACCGCATCCTTGATCCGCCCACCAATCTCTTCATCACTCTCCAGCCCGTTCAAATCCAGAAGGACCGGGTAGTTTTTGGTGCGAATCACATGGTCCGGGGTCAGAACCCCGGAGACGAAGAGAGATTCGGCATCGGCTCGATCCAGGGCTGCAACCAGCTCAGCATCCTGGCGCAGGTCAAGGCTGAAATGAACCGGACCCTGGCCGTCATCGATCTGGGCCAAAGCACCGCGCAATAGCGGCAAGACCACGCTACTGTCCGGCGCTGGGGCCTGATTGATCTCAACGGTGCTAAGCTTGGCAGCGATATATTGCTCGGCCCTGGTCACATAATCGATCATCCGCCCATAGGCGGTCCGGGCCTCATCAGCAAAGGTAAAGATCCCATGATTCATCAGAATGATCGCCTCAACCTCCGGGTTCTGCTCATAAAGAGCGGCCAGCGCCAGCGCCAGAGGAAAGCCCGGCATGATAAAGGGTAAAATGGTAATCCTGTCGCCCAAAGCCTCGGCCAGCAGCCGCTCCGCCTCCGGCTGATTGGTCAGGGTGACAATGGCATCGGCATGGGTATGATCGATAAATTTATGGGGTAGAAAGGCGTGGACCAGGGTCTCGATGGACGGGGTAGGCGCCGAGGCATCGAGGAGATGGGTCCGAAACTGATTGACCATCTCCTCATCGGTCAGGCCTTGTAGGACCCGAAGTTTCCGGAGGTAGGCAAGATCAAGGGGTGGCAGGCCGGCAGGTTCAATATCACCCAGGTCCCAACCGCTACCCTTAACGCAGATCACCTCCACTTCCTCCCCGAGAATGTTGGTCATGGAGGTCTTGGCCGAGGTATTACCGCCGCCGTGCAGAACAAGATTAGTTTCGGCCCCGATCAATCTTGAGGTATAAACCCGCAGGGCCAAATCGGCGGGACAATCGTTATACATCTCGATATAACGCCGGGCCTCATTGTCATCATAACGGTTTTCCATCTTATCAAAAACTCCCTGTTCCCGTTGATTAATTTTTATCCAAACTTTTTCGAAACCAGCCCCGCCACGACCGGCTAAACCACCCAGAAGATATACAAACCATAACCAAGCAGCATTGCCAGACCGGTAAGGCGGTCGAGACGATGGCGGAAATAAAGAACCGGCACCAGCAAAGCGGTAAAAAAGATCATCACCGGCAGATCCCGCGCCAGCAGCACACCATCCAGCTTAAAAGGGCTGATCAGTGCCGTGCCCCCCATAACCATCATCAGGTTAAACATGTTACTACCGATGATATTGCCGATCAGGATATCGCACTCCTTGCGTCTGACCGCCGAGAGAGACGAAGCCAGTTCCGGCAGGGAGGTGCCGACTGCAGCCACGGTCAGGCCTACCACCAGTTCAGACACCTTAAGATACCTGGCCACATCGACCGCCCCATCTATAAACAAACCAGACCCGTAGGCCAGCAACACTAAACCGCCAAGCTGAAGACCAATAATCTTCAGATGCGATTCGTATACGACCAGATCCACGACAACACCATCTCCACTCGGTAGATTGCGCTTTTTCCAACAGGCGTTAATCGTGTAACAGAGCAAGCCAACAACAAAAAGCAGACCGAAAGCCCGGTGAAAATAACCGCTCCAGGCTATGACAAAGACCAGAACGCTGACAGTCAAGACCAGATAAAGCTCTTTACTAATGCTCGCGAATTTAACCGGCACCACCCTGAGCAGCGCGGCAAGGGCCAGAACCAGGCCGATATTGGCAATATTACTACCCACCACATTGCCGACCATAATATCGACATGATCATGCAAGGCCGCATTAAGGCTAACGAACAATTCAGGAGTGGAGGTGCCGAAGGCAACGATGGTCAGGCCGACCACCATCGGCCGCATCCCGTGCCGCAAGGCAAATTTAGACGCCCCGGCCACCAGGCTCTCACCACCGACCACCAGCAGGATCAGGCCCGAGACCAACGCCAGCACAGACAAAGTTAAATTTGCGAAATTAGGATCTACGTTCATTAACGATTCTCAAACAGCCGCCAGCCAACGGTCGGCCATACTTTTTTTAAGAAGATATGATTTCCCTACCACCTGATTTCCGAAACTTCACTTGAGCACAAA
>DAOVJK010000200.1 GCA_030673265.1 Pseudomonadota bacterium
ATACCATCGAATGGTGGGATATCATTATCTCTTATTTTACCGGCGGCAATATTGTGGCCCGAGTGGGTATAATAGTCATCTTTTTTGGGGTGGCCTTCCTCCTTAAATATTCCGTCGAACGCAACATCGTCCCAATTGAATATCGTCTGGCCTCAATCTTTCTTGGGGCCATTACCATGCTGGTCTTAGGGTGGCGGCTCCGGCAAAACAGGAACACTTACGCCCTCATCCTCCAGGGTGGGGGTATCGGAGTTATGTACCTGACAATATTTGCCGCCTTGAAACTTTACCATCTGATCCCTATGTGGGCAGCCTTGGGGCTGCTGATCTTCCTGCCGGTTTTTTCAGCATTCCTGGCCATAACCCAGGAGGCCCGCGCCCTGGCTGTCATTGGCATTATCGGCGGTTTTCTGGCCCCGGTCCTCACCTCTACCGGCGGCGGCAGTCATATTGTCCTTTTCAGTTACTATGCCCTGCTCAATGGCGGCATCCTCCTTACCGCCTGGCATCGATCCTGGCGCGAACTTAACCTGATCGGCTTCTTTTTTACATTTGCGATCGGTTCTACCTGGGGTGCCAGGTCTTTTCAACCGGAAATGTTCGCCACCACGGAACCCTTCCTGATCCTGTTCTTTCTTTTCTACCTCACTATCGGTTTACTCTTCGCCAACAAACAGCCTCTGAGACACAAGGGCTATATAGACTGCTCCATGGTTTTCGGCACCCCGATAATCTGTTTTGCCATCCAGAGCAAACTGGTTGCGCCCTATGAATATGGGCTAGCCTGGTCGGCCCTGGCGATGGCCACGATCTATGCTTCACTTGCCTGGCTGGTCTTCAGGAGAGGCAGTGAGGCCATGCGGACCATGGTTGAATCCTTTCTGGCAATGGGTGTGGTCTTTGGCACAGTTGCCATCCCTCTGGCACTTGATGGTCGCTGGACCGCGACCGCCTGGGCCCTTGAAGGCTCGGCCATAATCTGGATTGCCATTCGCCAGGATCGACATATAGCCCGGATATTTGGCCTGGCAATGCAAATTCTGGCGGGCTTTTCTTTCCTCTCTGCGATTAACGCCCCCAACGGAGCGGTCGCGGTTATCAATGGCTTCTACCTTGGCAGCCTGATCATCGCTCTAGCAGGATTTTTTAGCAGCTATTGTCTATTTACAAATAGAGATAAAATGAAAACCGCCGGCCAGGAAAGCGTATTACTGCTCGTATGGGCACTATTATGGTGGTTCGGAGCAGGTCTCCACGAAATTGACACTTTTGTCGATCATTATTACAAACTTACGGCAACCCTCATCTTCTGCTCCATGTCAGCACTGGCCAGCTATATAATCGCCGAAAAATTGTACTGGCCAGACCTTAAACATGTCTACAAAGGCCTGTTGGCGGTCATGGGCACAGGCGCTTTATACCATGGCGCCTCTTTCGCTACTCATCCCTACGCCTACGGTGGATATCTTTCCTGGAACCTTGCTTTTGTCTCTCTTTACTGGCTCCTGTTCCGCGAGGAGAAGAAAGCCTCCCCGAATCTTCTGCAAACCCTCCATGTGGGGACTCTGCTGTTGCTGATCAGCCTGCTCTCGTGGGAGGCATGCTGGTGGACTGATCATCTGGTCCAGGGCGCCGGGATCTGGAATATTGCGACCTTGGCCATAGTCCCATCACTATTTATTCTGCTCCTGACCAAGTATCATAATACCATCGACTGGCCGGTAAAGCCTCGCCAGGCTACCTATCTCTACCACAGCATGGCGCCTATTGTTCTCTATCTTCTGGCCGGTACTGTTCTGATAAACCTTGGCAGTAAGGGTGATCCTTGGCCACTGCAATATCTGCCTCTGTTAAACCCTCTCGACCTTACCCAGATATTCGTGCTGATTGTTCTGGTTTACTGGTCACTGGTCCTGAATATACGACTTGACGTCCAGCCATTTTCTCTTTCCGGAAAACAACGGGTGATTGTCGCCGTAGGGACTACTTTCCTGTGGTTAAATGCGGTCCTGATCCGCACCCTGCATTACTGGGGCGGGGTAAGATTCAACGCCCGGGCAATGATGGCTTCGGATCTGGTTCAAACCTCTCTTGCCATTTTCTGGACCCTATCGGCATTTGCCATTATGGCCTGGGGCAGCCGGCATAAATTACGTCCCGTCTGGATGGCCGGGGCCGGATTAATCGGGGTCGTCTTGATCAAACTGTTCACTTTCGATCTGGCCCACACAGAAACCATTGAAAGAATCGTCTCATTCCTGGGGGTAGGAGTGATTTGTCTGGTAATCGGCTACCTTGCCCCTCTGCCGCCCCACAGCCAAGGGGAGGATGAAAGTGAATAAATTATTCCTGATTATATCTTTATCCTTTGTTTTGCTTAGTTCATTGGCCTTGGCTGCTAATTCCCCTCCAGCCCCGGAGCATTTTGCCTACGGTCTTAAACTTGAGGTCTCTGGCGCTAATGCCTTTTATGAGATTGAACTGCCCCTCGATGTATATCAGAACATCACCAGAGACGATCTTGGCGACATGCGCGTTTTCAACAGTGCTGGTAACGTTGTTCCCCATGCCCTACGCAAATCGACCAGAAAGATCACCAAAAAAGACGCGGTCACCACAACCCTGCCTTTTTTCCCGATTACCTCTCAAGCCAACAGCAAGCTCAATGATATCTCCATCCATGTGAACAAAAACGCCGATGGCACAATCATTGACGTCAGCACCACCGATAAAGGCGAACAGGAAAAGAAAAAGGCTATTGTTTCTTACCTGATCGACGCAACCGCCTTGAAAGGTAAAAAAATATACGCCCTCGAGCTTTTATGGGAAGATAGCCAGGAAGATTTCATGGCCAGGATTGATGTCCAGTCAAGCCAAGACCTCAACTCCTGGAAGAACTCGGCAACGGCCACTATTGCCAGACTAAATTACCAGGGAGACTATCTTGACCGGAGAAAGATTGAAACGCATAATATCAGCGCCCCATATCTACGCCTCACCTGGCCCAACGATCAACCCCCGATAAAGCTGGTCGCAGTCGAAGTTCTGACCAAGAAAACCCGAACCATGTATACACCCAAGCGAAACCTCCTCAGCCACGAGGCATCTCCAGTCGCCGATAAACCAGGTGATTACAGGATCGATCTTCAAGGCCCTTTGCCAGTGGATACTGTTAAAATAATTCTTCAGGAAGAAAACAGTCTGGCCAATGCCGCCATATATTCCTCCAAAACCGCTGACAACTCAAACAGCAGGAGACAGTGGCAGGGAATGATCTACAACATCAACTACCAGGGAACTATGGTTTCCACACCGTCGATTGCCATTGGCAATCGCAAAGACCGGTACTGGACAATCAAAATCGATAAGAGTGAAAATGGTATTAACCTCCCGCCGGTTATTGAATTCAGCTGGCAACCGGACCGGCTCGTCTTCCTGGCCCAAGGTGAAGCTCCCTTCAAACTGGCTTATGGCAGTGTCGGCCTTGAATCTTCCAACTTTCAGGTGGCCTCTCTACTCGACAGATATCGGAGTGTCTCTGGTAGCAACTTCACCCCCAAACTAATTTCCGCCGGCCCCAGAGTTATCCTGGGCGGGCCTACCTGTTTGCAAACCTCGATACCCTTATTACCTTGGCGAAAATATATCCTTTGGGCAATCCTTTGCGGAGGTGTAACAATGATTGGCTGGATGTCGATTTCATTGTACCAGCAACTTCAGAAAGCCGAGAAATAGTTGCCCTTCCAGGCCAAAAAAAAAGGAGCCACCCGAAGATGACTCCCCATATAAAATAACATGGCCGAACTAGTGGCCATGGAGGGGCGTGCAGTTAAGGCCCGCACGCCGCCAGAATCTATAACACAAGCCCCGGTATCATGCAATTAATGCGATGGTAAAATCAACCGGCAGCCTGTGCTTCGTTAGGATTATCCTTCGATTCCCTGGCCTTTTCTTCTTCAATCAATTCTTTCATATCCAGGGCCCGGTCAAAATCGCTGATCTGTTCCGGAGATAACAGCAGGTCTTTAATAGCGAAGACCTGCAACCGGCAGCCCTGGCTGAACAAACGGTTAACCAGCAGCAGCGAGGCGATCTCCATCCCCTGGATTTCATTCTCGGCCACCGCACCCATGGTCTCCCGGATAAAACATTTATCCGCCTCTTCGATATGAAGAAAAATCTTCAGCAATTCCCGGTACTGCTCCTCGCTGCTTTCCAAAGCCCGAAGATAATTCATACCTTGGTATAATTCCAGCAACCTCTTGCGAAACATCTTATACTGCATGTTCAGATAGTTATTTTCCGAAGCATCAAACTCGTCGAGATCAGCCCTGATCCCCTTAAAATTCTTGATCGAGTTCATAATGTTCCTGGAGGCAAAGATCACCCTTTCCAGTTTATGGGCCTCGGTTTCCTCAATTTTCTGGGCCTGCAATTTAGCGTAGTAGGCGAAAATTTCCGCGTGGAGAAGTTTGATGTTTCCATACAGATCGGCAAGACCGTATTTTTTGCCAACATTTTTTTCAAAGGGCAGCTCATGATCAAAGACAAGCTTCTCTTCAACTTCCAGTACCCGCAGGTTGTAAAGCTGGCATTCCTCAAGCAGATGGCGAATCTCATTGCCCAGGGCGGCGGTAGCCGCATCGGTTACCTCAACCGGGGTCCGGTCCAGATAAACGGTCAGCATAGTCTTGCGCTGCGGATAATTCCTGACCAGCATCCGGGCCAGCGGGCCAATGAACGGGTAGAAAAGAATTACCCCAAGAATGTTGAATAGGGTATGGAAGAGGGCCAGGCCCATCACGCTGTTGGAAGATATATCGATCAAACTCCCTACCAGCCAGACCGACACATTAATACTGAGATACGCGACAAAGCCGGTAACCAGATTAAAAACGAGATGGCTCACACCCACTATCTTCTTGGTCCGCACCCCTCTGCCAAGCGAACCCAGCAGAACGGTGACAGTGGTGCCGACATTGGCACCAATCACCATCGCCACCCCCATATTAAAACTGATCAACTGACTATTCATGGCAGTCAGCACGATGGCAATGGTGGCTGAACTTGACTGCATCAGAGCAGTAAGAGCTACGCCGACCAACAGATACAGCCAAAGGCCGTAATCGTGAAACTGACTCAAGTCGAAGATCTGGCCAAGACCTCCCACGCTCACCTTCATATAATTGAGGCCAAGGAACAGGAAGCCGAAACCGATCAGAAATCTGCTGAAGTTAAAGAGCCTGGAGGTGACCTCGGAAAAAATCAGGCCAATACCGGCTATTGCAATAAACGGAAAGGCAAAACTGTCAATCGACAACTTGAAACCGAGAAAAGCAACGACCCAGGCGGTGAACGTGGTGCCGATATTGGCACCCATCATCACCGCGATGGCGTTTTCCATGCTCAGTATCCCGGCCCCGACAAAAGCCAGGACCATAAGGGATACCGCCGAACTGCTCTGCAACACACCGGTCACCATGACACCGCTGCCGATTGCCCGCAGCCGCCCCTTGGTATAATGAGAGATCATCCGCCGAAACGCCTTGCCGGACAGAGCTTTGACAGAGTCTTCGAGCAGATGCATTCCGAACAGAAAAATGCCGAGGCCCGCCAATAACTGCCATATATCAAAAGCTTCGTTCATAATTATCTTTTTCCGTATTTACGAACCAACCTGCCACCCATACAATTAGACTTATAATATTAGCCCGCATATTTCATGAGTATTTTTGAAAAGTCATTTTAACTGATTGTACTTGTGTGTTAACCTTTGGTTTGCTGTAAAATATCAAGGTCACAGTTTGTACTAAATGAAATACATGGTTTGTTTTTCAGATAGCGCAGACTTCGAAACTAGTCACCCTGTGGGCCAGCCGATATATCCGTATAGCACCCCTCAGGGGGGTATTGTACAGAATCTGCTGTATAAGGCTTTCAGCATACTAAAGTATCGGAGTCTCCCTCTGGTCGCTTACCTGCTGAAAA
>DAOVJK010000160.1 GCA_030673265.1 Pseudomonadota bacterium
CTTTCAGCATACTAAAGTATCGGAGTCTCCCTCTGGCCGCTTACCTGCTGAAAACATCATACTTTGCCTATCGAGCGTTTCGCAATCGGGCATCTCGACTGGTGAAATATGCGGGTTAGACGAATTACGAGCTGCGCATTATGGAAGCTTAAAAGGGTTTTTTGTTTACCAGGAAATGTTCAGCCGTGTTCACGTCACAAGTGTACGAGCCATCACAAACGGCGGAGCCGGAGAGATCTTGCCTTTACCGTTGCCTCGTCTCGTCGCCACATCCGGATAATTTCTCCCCAGTCAAATTTAGCCTTTTCCCTGGATTCCCAATGTATGCCAGGGGCACTGCCCTGCTAATTTTCATAGTCCCAAATAAAAAAAGAAAAAGCCCAACATCCGGGGGGGGGTGTTGAGCTTTTTTCGATGCAAAATAAGTTTGCCCAGGTATCTTTGCAATAATTCGGCAGCTTCGGCAAGTAGGGTTTTGCCGTATTTGCCCAGATTCTTAAATCAGGATAGAGAGGGTGCTGTTAGCTAAAGGAGATAAACATCGAAACGGTTGTTTTTGCTTTTGAAGGCCAGATCCGGTTTTGGCCCGTTCAGGGGCGGGGCGTAGGCCGGACGTTTGACCACTACCCGTTTGTGTGCCACCCGCAGGGCAACAGTCAGCAACTGGTCACTGTCTTCATCATCGCCGACCAGAGTCCGTAAAATCCGCATCTCTTTTTTGACCAACGCACTCTTGCTGCGGTGGGGGAACATCGGATCGAGATAGACTACCTGCGGACGATGGTTTGCGGGGATCTTTGCCAGTTCTGTCAAACTGTCGCCACTGCTTAAAACCATCCTTGCCCGCACGATCTTGCCGATAGCGGGATCGTCGGCAGCCCGTCGCAGCCCGTCCTCCAGGAGGGCGGCTATCACGGGGTTGCGCTCCATCATTTCCACCCGGCAGCCTTGACAGGCCAGAACAAAACTGTCCTGACCGAGACCGGCGGTTGCATCCAGAACAGTCGGCAAGTTTTTACCTTTGACTCCGATGGCCCGGACCAGGGTCTGTTTGCGGCCGCCGCCCCGTCGACGCCGGTAGTCGGTCTTGCCGCCGGTGAAATCAACCCAGACCGGGCCTGGCGCCTTGGGTCCACATTGTCGGAGCTCTAACCGCTCCTCTGTAACCACCAGTAATAAAGAATGGTTGCTCGTCGTTGGCTCGGTGACAGGAATGCCCAGTTCTTTGGCCAAATGCGCTGCTTTTTGATGCTGTTTCGGGGTTTGCGCTGCTACGGCTATATCGGTTAATATCGGCACGGTAAGGTTAAATCCGCTGGTTATGGCTGCCCGGTAATGTTATTCTGGACAGTTACGTGCTTTGTGGAGTAAAAAACATTTCTGATTATTCGTCTTAACCCTAAAGAAACGCCATTAAGGGGCTTTGTCAGTTCGAATTAATTTATATCGTGAGATATTAACATGGATCCGACCCATAAAAAAGAACCGAAGGTTGTAGCAATAATTCCGGCCCGCTATCATTCAAACCGTTTTGAGGGTAAACCCTTGGCCAAGATCATGGGTAAACCGATGATCCAGCATGTTTACGAGCGCGCGGTGGCGGTTGATCTGGTTTCACAGGTGGCAGTGGCCACCGATGATGAAAGGATCGCCGAGTGTGTCCGTGGTTTTGGCGGGCAGGTGGTGATGACCAGCTCTGACCATGTTTCCGGGACCGACCGGCTGGCCGAAGCTGCGACCCTGCTGGATATCAATGAACAGGATGTGGTCGTCAATATTCAAGGCGACCAACCCCTCTTTGATCAGACTGTCGTTGAGCAGGTGGCGCGGCCATTATTGGCCGACCCGGCCCTGCCGATGGCCACTCTTATCTACAAGATAATTCGTCCCGAAGAGATCGATGATCCGAATCATGTTAAAACGGTTTTTGATATTAACGGCATGGCCCTTTATTTTTCCAGAGCTTCGATTCCCTTTCAGCGGAATCCTGAAGAGCCACATACGCCTACATATTATAAGCATCTTGGCTTTTACGCGTACCGCAAGGGCTTTTTGCTGACCTTTGTCGGTCTGCCCGAAGGAGAATGGGAACGCTTCGAGAAACTTGAGCAACTGCGGGCCCTGGAATATGGTTATAATATCAAAGTTGTCCTTACCGAACATGACTCTGTAGAGGTGGATACGCCCCAGGATCTGGCAAGAGTTGAGGAATTGTTTCGAGGTGGTGCAAAGTAGGTAGTTTTTGCTAATAACTATTATTTTAAAATCATAGATGAAGAGAGGTTGATGTCATGCGCAAGAAAATAACGATAATCGGGGCTGGTAATGTTGGTGCTACCGCTGCTCACTGGGCAGCCAGCCGCGGGCTTGGAGATGTGCTCCTTCTTGACGTGGTGGAGGGAATTCCCCAGGGTAAAGCCCTTGATCTGTTGCAGGGGGGTCCGGTTGATGGATTTTCCAACATTGTCATGGGCTCTAATGATTACAAAGATTCAGCAGATTCCGATGTGGTGATTATTACCGCCGGCCTGGCCCGGAAACCGGGGATGTCCCGTGATGATCTGCTGGCCAAGAATGTATCAATCGTCAAATCATGCGCTGAGCAAGCTGCAAAGCATTCACCTGACTGCGTGATGATCGTGGTAACTAATCCGATCGATGCCATGGTTTACACGGCGTTCAAAGTGTCCGGTTTTCCCCGTGAGCGGGTGATCGGGATGGCTGGTGTTCTTGATTCGGCCCGCTACCGCACTTTTCTGGCCATGGAACTGGGCATCGCCCCCCGGGACGTTAATGCCATGGTCATGGGTATCCACGGCGACAATATGTTGCCCCTGGTCAGACTGGCCAATGCTTCAGGGATACCGGTGACTGACTTGATCTCCGCCGAACGACTGGCCGAGATTGTCAAACGTACTCAGCAGGGTGGGATTGAGATCGTCAATCACCTGAAAACCGGCAGCGCTTTTTATACCCCGGGACTCTCTGCCGTAGAGATGGCCGAGGCGGTTCTGCTCGATAGTAAGCGGCTCTTGCCCTGTGCAGCCTATCTTGAAGGAGAATTTGGGTTCTCCGGCTGCTTTCTTGGGGTGCCGGTGGTTCTGGGCAGCGGTGGTGTGGAGCGGATTGTTGAATTTGAACTTACTGACGAAGAGAAAGAGGCGATGTTGGTCTCCGAGAGCGCGGTCAGAGGCCAGATGGCCGCTACCGGCTTATAGTAGATTTAGAGTGGTCAATGACTGACAAAAATACCCCAAACTTGCCGGTTGATGCCGGATTGTTTGATCTTTTTCCCGGCGAGGAGCTGGTCGAAAAGGTTGTTGAGCTTGCTTTGTCAGCAGTACCGGCCGATAACCCTGGCTTGGCGGCGCTGCACGAACAGCTTGAGGGGCTGGATACCAGTGAGCTGAATGTCGTTGTTTTTGGCGGCGGAACCGGGTTGTCCAATCTGGTGGGTGGCGACAGCCGTCATCCCTTATGGCCGTTCTCCCCATTCCGGGGCTTGAAAGAGTTGTTTCCCCGGATGAAATCGGTTGTCTGTATAACCGATGATGGTGGTTCGACCGGTGAACTGCTCAAGGACCTCGACCTGCTTGCTATTGGCGACCTTCGCCATGTCTTGCTTTCTTCAGTTAGCCTCAGGCTCTTGCAGGATAGATATGGTTTGGATGAAGAAGCTTGCCGGGGTACGGTTGCGATCCTGCATCGTCTCTTTAACTATCGCTTCGACAAGCCACCTTCTGATTTGAGTAGTCTGTTGGTTGCGGCGGAGATCGACCTTACTGGACTTCCTGCTGCTATGGCTGGCCCGCTTGGCGATCTCCTGGCGGGGTTGTTCAAAGATGACCGGTTGGATAAATTGTTGCAGCGCCCCCACTGTCTGGGCAATCTCCTGGTGGTTTCAGCAATCTGCCACCAGTCTGGTCGTGATGATTTTGGTCATGACCATAAAGCCCTGCTTGGGGCTTTTCGATATCTGGCTGACCTGTTAGGTGCAGGTCGGGATGCGGTTCTGCCCTGCACGATGACTCCGGCCCATCTAAAACTGCTTTACACTAACGGCGTGATGGTCAGTGGTGAGTATAAGGCAGGGCATGCACGCCGCGGTTGTCCGGTGGAACGTCTCTTTGTCCATTCCCATGGAGAGCCTCAGATCCCAGTCGAAATACTTGATAGTATTAATGGTGCCGATATTATCATCTTTGCGCCGGGTAGTCTCTATACCAGCATTATTCCAATCCTGCAGTTGCCGACGATAGCTGGGGCGGTAAGAAAAAACAGCCGGGCTCTTAAATTGCTGGTAGCCAATCTCTGGGTCCAGAAGGGGGAGACCGATCTGGTGGCTGCCCCTTCAAGGCGGCGGTTCTATGTCTCGGATCTGATCCTGGCTTATCATCGGAATATTCCTGGCGGGGTCGATGGCTTGTTCCGGCAGATAATGGTTCTCGGCTTGCACGATATTCCCGGCAGCATCCTGCAAAGTTATGCCTTGGAGGGTAAGGTGCCGATCTATTTTGATCGTGACCGGGTTGCTGAACTAGGTTTTATGCCGGTGGAATGCCCAATCTTCTCTGACCAGGCCTTACAAGAGCGCCTGGTGGTGCAGCATGATCCTGGGGCTATGGCCAGAGCCGTTCGGGCTGTCTGGGCCGTACATGATCAATTGACTGCTCCCGGTCGGATTTCTCTGCCACTGGCAAAGGATTCATCTTCGATCATAGTCGATACTGCTGCTGATATTCCGGCTCGCCGCTTGGCTGCGGTCTCTGACCTTCTGACTATTCTTGAGGTTGATCTCCCCTTAAAGGTGCGGTTGCTGGATATTCTCTGGCACCATCGGGATATAAATCTCGATCATCTCGCCTGTCTTGACGGGGTGGTCCTGGTCGATAGACTGGTTTGGAATCGATCCCAGAGATGGGATAGAATCTTTTCTTTCTACGATCCGCAGGACCGGCTGATTAAGATCAGGCAGGATGTTTTTGACGATCAGGACCGTTTTGAACTGGCTTTTCTGGTGGCATTGGGGGAATCGCTGCTGGGTAATTACGCTGCCGGGAAAGAAATGCTGCCCGTGGAAAATGCAGCTGGGCCGCTGGGACGGATCTATCAGATAGTCCTTAGACCAGAATCGGAGCGGCAGGGGTTTTTTGGCGACAACGATCTGCAGGAGTATCTGGAGCTGGCCCGAATGTGCCGATCGGTTGAAAATCCGCAGATTTACACCAGACTGTTAAACGGCCGGGAGGGCTTTACGCCGCCCGGATTGCTTTTCGGGCTGGTTTTCGCCTGGTATCTCGATAATCGTTTTGTGGCCCATATTGAGTCTAAGATGGCTATTCTGGGAATGGAAGTCCCCGATATGATCCCGGAACAGGCCAAGGTCTGTTCACGGCGGCAGCGGTTGGTGGATTTCTTCCGCCGGAAAGTTTTTGGATATAATGATGAGTGAATAGATATCAGACCCCAGAGAGACCGATATTTGAGCCTAACCCTTCCCCTCCTGGGATATTTATTCTAACCGAGAAAACCTTGCCTCAGGGGCAAAAGCATTTTATCCCCTTCCAGGGGTTATTTCAAAACCGGTCCTTCTGGCCCCGCTTTTTTGTTGCCAGAGAATTTGTTCTTTCCGTGGCATTTCTTGTGCTTTTTGCCGCTACCACAGGGACAAGGATGGTTTCGGCCTATTTTCGTATATTCTAAGCTGTCATTTGATCCAGATATGTTTGGCTTTTCGGCTGTCAGATTTAAGCTAATTGGAACCCCTACAAATAGCATTGCACTAGTATCATCAAATAGATCGAAATTATTCATTCTTTTTATATTCACAAATCCAGAGTCATTGAGGAATTCAGTAAGGAATTCTTCATTTAGCCCAACAACATGGTAGTCATATTCATCCACGTGACCACCAAACATCATCCGCATTACCATAAAGCGGCCATCGGCATTTATGTTTTTTGAAAGAAACAACTTGGCGAGGATCTCCAAGTCAGGAACACTAATGAAAACCTTCCCGCCGGGATGAAGGGCGCGATTCCATTCTTTTAGTGTGTCAGTCAACTCGTTCTTATAGTCAAAATGTTCGACGACGTGAGATGCATATATTGTGGAAAATGTATTGTCAGCGAACTGAGACAGATCGTTAGCGTTACCAAGATGGTCAACGAAGGGTCCAGGAACTGCGTTCAAAACTTCCCATCCATCTGCCCTAACTTTTCCACCAATATGTAACTTCCTATGCATTGTAATTATTCCTTTGACTATTTATTGTTTGTCCATGCCGCCGGCATAAAAATAAGAAAGCCCCGAAATTATTATTCCAAGGCTCTTCTTTTTGTTGTAATTTTTGTTAAATTTTAAATTAAAGGCCAACCAAATTCACCAAATAGCGCAGAGCGTTTTCGGCCCAACAGTATTGTTCCTGTGACGGTGTTTGTGACCTAGAACTTCCAACGGGGAAAACCATAATAATGAAAAAAGAACGAGATTGCAATCTAGACTTATTGAAAGCTATCGCTATTGTTTTTGTTCTCTTGTGGCATTTGCAGCCAATAAGGTTATCCCCTGTTGCACCTGCTAGTAATCTGTCTTATTTGTTAATAAATTTTTTTAATAATAATATTACACTTATTGGTGTTCCTCTTTTTTATCTTATTTCCAACCTTCTATTTTTAAAAAATTTAAAAACCAATAGCAATTATGTTTCGCAAAGAATTAACAGAATTGCGGCTATCTTTTTGTTTTGGTCATTAACTCAAGTAATCATGTATTATGTTACATTTCTAGTTTTTGGGTATTTCGAGTGGGGGTGGCACGAAGCGGAGGGCTCCTGCGTGATGACGTCCAGCGACCCCGAGATGCCCATCGGCCGCTTCCTGGAGGTCGAGGACATCATGACGTTGGACGCCTGGATAGACTACAACCGCCGCCGGATAGGCGA
>DAOVJK010000236.1 GCA_030673265.1 Pseudomonadota bacterium
ATGCCGTGGGATATGTGGCGGTCAGGAGAGACATGACTCAACAGAACGAGCTTGAGAACCAGCTGCGCCAGGCCCAGAAAATGGAAGCCATCGGAGCTCTTGCCGGTGGAATTGCGCACGATTTTAACAACCTGCTTAACGGTATAATGGGGTTCACCGCCGTGTCTCTCCTTAATCTTGATGATCCCTGCAAATTGGAGAAAAATCTCAATCTGATTCAAAATGCCTCCCTCCGGGCAGCGAATCTGGTCAAGAAGATCCTCGCCTTTAGTAGGCAAAGCGCATATAAGCGCGATCACATAGATCTTGTCTCTGTTGTTCAGGAAACGGTGGAGCTCCTTGGGGGGACATTACCTGCCACCATTGAGATCCATCAGGAGGTCAGTGAACAGTGTCAGCCGGTTTTTGCCGACTCCGGAATGATACTCCAGGTTATCATGAACCTCTGCACCAACGCCTTTCATTCCATGCAGGATAACAGCGGCACCCTGACTATATCCTTAGCCCCTGTAGAGTTGCTATCCGGTAATCAGCAAGAACTTCCCGCTGGCAACTACAATCTTTTGGCGGTGGGTGACACGGGGCACGGAATTTCTCCAGAACATGCGGAGAAGATTTTTGACCCCTATTTTACCACCAAAAAGCAGGGGGAGGGTACCGGCCTCGGGCTGGCGACGGTTCACGGCATCATTAGTGATCTTGGCGGCAAAATAACCATGGAGAGTGTCATGAATAAGGGCACCACTTTTTCTCTTTACCTGCCTGTGAGCCCGGAAGTGAGTTCTTCTGACGGTAATGATGCAGAAGTCAATGGGCAATTGTCTGCTCCGGTGCAGTTGAGCGGGCACATTCTCTTTGTGGATGATGAAGAGATGAATGTCATGCTCGGCAAAGAGGTTCTGGAGGAGGCGGGATGTCGGTTTACGGGAATGACTGACAGTGTGGAGGCCTTGGGACTGTTTACTAACAGTTTTGAGGAGTTTGATCTGGTAATTACCGACCAGACCATGCCGAACCTCACCGGTTTGGAGATGGTCGAAAAAATGGTCAAAATACGTCCTGACTTGCCGGTCATTGTAATCACCGGCTACACTGATAGCGCAACCATGGAGAAACTGAGTAATCCTGCTATATCTGCCCTTTTGAACAAACCCTTTGATCTGGACATCCTACTCGCCACAGTGCAAAGATTTCTACCGGACAGTTCCGGTCAGCATCATACCATTTTAAGCGAGGAGCAGGAGAAGCTGGGTGGCTGGGAGGAGGCGAGGGTAGAGAAGCTGGAACCTATACGGGTGGAGGATGTTAAACAGCATATAGCCACCACCTACAATCTGACCAGGGATAAAATAGAATTGATGCTTGAAAGTGCTAAGGCGTCTCTGGTTAAGGAAATGGCCGGGGCAGCAGATGTCGCCCTCAGCGGCGATTTTGAGGAGATCTGGCAGAAGGCACATGCCCTCAACGGCTTATTGCTGAATATAGGCGCCTCGGGCTGGGCTGAAAGGGCACAGTATATTGAGAAAGCTGCCCGCAACAATCAGGATGAGGAGTATGGCCTCCTGTTCGAGGAACTCAAGGCAGGAGTTGCGGCCATGCTCAAATAGCCCTTAATCTATTCTGTTATCTCTTTAAAGGGTCGCAAATTGATTTGGTTAGTTTTTTAAAAGATTACGGGGTCGGTTCGCGCTAACTGGCTGAAAGCATTGATAATTGTTGGCTAGAAATAGGGCTTTTAGAGGCCTGTGATAACGTTTTTAAGGGCAAAAATGCAAATATAGGGTCTTTTGCAACTCATGTCTGGAGCCAAAAGGGAAGTAACGCAAGGGATCAAGTCTGCTCTTGTCTTTGGCCCGTGAGAAGACGAGACGCTTTTAAATAACTAACTTCTGAAAATGCCGTAGTTAAATAATCTTTTTGATTCTTGACTTAGAGCACATATCCTTACGAAGCATTATATGCAGGATCAGACAATAATTTAACGCCTTTAGGGGGCGGATCATATGGAATGGGATCAAAAATACAAACTCGGTATTATATGGCAGGATTTTCAGCATGAACAGCTCTTTAAGCATATTGACAACCTGACCAAAGCCAAAGAAACGGGAATGGAAAAAGCCAAGTTTTATAAGACCATTTCTTTTATCGAAAGGTACACTCAGGAGCATTTTGACCTGGAAGCCAAATATATGGAGCAGCACAGATACCCCAAGATACTTGAGCATCAGAAGGAACATGCAAAGTTTATTGAAGATTTCCGGCAGTTCAAATCAAGCTGTATTTACGAGGATGATAAATCATCAAAGGAACTCTTGCTGCAGTTAAGCAAGTGGGTTGTAAAACACATCATGAAAATAGATAAGGATCTTGCCGAGTTCCTGCAGAATAGACAATGAAGGAGAGATCGGGGGTACCCATTAAAAAGCCGCTGTCAAGAGATGGACTACTCCGTAAAAAAAAGGGTCAAGGAGCTGCTCCTGGCTTTTGTTCAGATCTGAGCCCAGTTATGAGACCCAGAAATTAGCGGATCATTAAGCCCATCAATTCCTGCCTACTCCGAAATATTGAAAACCGGCTTCTTTCATTTTAACCGGGTCATAGACATTTCTAAGATCGATGAAGACCGGCGTCTTCATTGCTGCTTTGATCCGATCGAGGTCCAAGGCCCGGTACTGGTTCCACTCGGTCATCAACACCAAGGCATCGGCCCCGGTGGCAGCTTCGTAACTGTTGGCCACATAGGTGAAATCCGGGAATAATTTTTCGGCCTCTTCCATTCCCTGCGGATCGTGGGCTTGGATATTTGCTCCCTTTTCAAATAGCGGCGGCAGAATGGACAAGGCCGGGGCATCGCGGAGATCGTCGGTTTCGGGCTTGAAGGTCAGGCCCAGTACGCCGATGGTCTTGCCGGTCTCGCTGCCTCCCAAGGCATCCCTGATCTTCTTGACCATTCGGGCCTTCTGGGAGTTGTTTGCTTCGACCCCGGCTTCGACCAGCCTGGCGGAGACCCCGTGTTCCTGGGCGGTGCGGAGCAGGGCCAGAGTATCCTTGGGGAAGCAAGACCCCC
Organism: Pseudomonadota bacterium; assembly: GCA_030673265.1. Taxonomy (GTDB): domain Bacteria; phylum Desulfobacterota; class Desulfobulbia; order Desulfobulbales; family JAGXFP01; genus JAGXFP01. The sequence goes on from DAOVJK010000236.1 coordinate 3,068, forward strand.
CGTAACCGGGGCCAGGATGGAGAAACTTACTGCTGATTCGGCCATCCAGCCCCATACCTTTGGCAAGATCAATGACATTGGCATTAACAGCCTCACAGAGATTGGCCATCTCGTTAATGAAGCTGATTTTCACCGCCAGGAAGGCATTTGCGGCATACTTGGTCAGTTCTGCAGTTTCCAGGTCGGTGGTGACAAACGGGGTGGCGAAAAGGTAGAGAGGGTCGTAAATTTCTTTAAGGATTTCCAGGGCTCGGTCGGAATCTGTACCCAGGATGATTCGGTCTGGTCGCATGAAATCATTGATGGCGGCACCCTCCCGGAGGAACTCCGGATTCGAGGCCACGTCAAAATCGGCCTCAGGGTTGGTTTCGCTGATGATCCGTTGGATCTGCCGGGCCGTGCCGACCGGCACGGTGCTTTTGTCGACGATCACCGTGTAATCCTTGAGGCAGCAGGCCAGCTCCTTGGCCGCGGCATAGATGTAACTCAGGTCGGCATAGCCGTCCCCGCGCCGGGAGGATGGGGTGCCGACGGCGATGAAGACCGCCTGGGCCTCGGTCACTGCGGCCTCCAGCTCGGTGGTGAAATGTAGCCGCTGGCCTTCGATGTTCGTTTTGACCATGGTATCGAGCCCCGGTTCAAAGATCGGGATCTCCCCAGCCAGCAATTTGTTAATCTTGGCACCATCCTTGTCCATGCAGGTGACGTCGTGGCCTAACTCCGCAAAACAGGCGCCGCTGACCAGGCCGACATAGCCTGTGCCGATCATAGTTATATTCATCCGTAATACCCCCGATACCACTTAACAAAATTTTCCAGACCTGATTCGATGCTGGTTGCGGGTTTGAATTTAAAATCACGAACCAGCTCATCAATATTTGCATAGGTTGCTGCGACATCGCCATCCTGCATTGGCATGAAGTTTTTTGCTGCCTTTTTCCCTAAGCAATCCTCCAGAACCTCAATAAAATGCATGAGAGTTTCCACCTGGTTATTGCCGATATTGTAGATATGATAAGGAGCCCAACTGGTAGCAGCGTCGGGATCAGCTTTGTTCCAGGCTGGGTTGGCGGCAGGTGGTTGCTGGATGACCCGGGCAACGCCTTCAACAATATCGTCAATATAGGTAAAATCTCTTTTCATCTCACCATTATTGAAGATATTGATTGGTTCCCCGGTCAGAATAGCCTTGGTAAAGAGAAAATAGGCCATGTCCGGTCGTCCCCAGGGGCCATACACCGTAAAGAAGCGTAAGCCGGTTGTGGGCAGGCCATAGAGGTGACTGTAAGCATGGGCCATCAGCTCGTTTGATTTCTTGGTGGCGGCATAAAGCGAAAGAGGGTGGTCGACATTGTCATGAACGGAAAAAGGCATAGTAGTGTTGCCGCCATAAACCGAACTTGATGAGGCAAAGACCAGATGCTCCACCTTGCTATGGCGACACCCTTCCAGGACATTGACAAAACCGAGAAGATTAGAATCTGCATAGGCATGGGGATTTGTTAAGGAATACCGTACCCCCGCCTGGGCCGCCATATTCACCACGCCACTAAAATGATGATCGGCAAATAACTGCTCCATGGCGGCGCGATCCGCCAGATCCATTTTTATGAAAGTGTAATTTGGTTCCGGTTGTAACAGGGCCAATCGGGCTTGTTTCAAGGCAGGGTCATAATAATCGTTCAGATTATCAATTCCGACAACTTCAAGACCGGAAGAAAGCAATTTCTTGCTCAGAAAAGAGCCGATAAAACCCGCTCCGCCAGTGATGAGTACTTTTTTCATTATAGAACCGCTTTATATGGGGTGAGGACTGATCTGTATATATCTTTTTTGACTGTTGAAAAGGCTATTATAAAAAGAGATATTTAGAAAGCAAAAAGGGCATAAACTTTACGTTTACTCCGGTCTGTTCAGGGAAAAAGGTGATGTTGGCTACCTGTAAACCGGCCTTGACTCCGCAGTTAAAAGCTGTCTTGAG
>DAOVJK010000155.1 GCA_030673265.1 Pseudomonadota bacterium
CGTGGCCACCGATCTTTTTTTTGAACATATTGACGAAACCCTCGGTGCGGTGCGGCGGGTTAAGGGCGATGTTGTTCTAGAAAAGGGCTTGGCAGTAGTTAATGGTCGAATCCAGTTGACCGATCCGGAGTTATTGGTCCGGAAACCCATTCTGCTCTTTAAAATTTTCAGCCAGGCTGCCCGGACCGGGCTGCCAATCCATTTCAGAACCAGGCAGCTTGTCTCGGGCAGCCTCGGTCTCATCGATGATGATTTCAGGAGTTCCCGACGGGCGGCCCATGAGTTTATCGATATCCTGGGCGCGGCAACTATTCCTTTACCTTTACTGACAACCATGTTGGAAACAGGTCTCCTCTCCGCTTACCTCCCGGAATTTGGCCCCCTTGAATCGCTGGCCCAGCATGATGTCTTCCACGTTAATACCGTAGATCGGCATCTGCTGCAGACCGTTGAAGAATTGCAGCGGTTAGCGGATGAACAGTCGCTGGTAATGTCGGAGCTGACAACTCCCCATATCCTTAATCTCGGCGGCCTGCTCCACGATATCGGCAAGGGCCGAGGGGGCAAGCATGACGAGGTCGGGGCGGAAATAGCCGGTCAGATCGGTAAACGGTTGGGTCTGAATGATAAGGATCTGGAGGAGCTGCAGTTTCTGGTGCGCCACCACCTCTATCTGTCTGATATCGCCCAGCGTCGGGATCTGGAGGATGAGGCCGTGATCTTTCAGTGTGCCGAACTGATTAAAGATCCGAACCGGTTGCGGATGTTATATCTGTTGTCAATTGCCGATGCCAGAGCTACTGGGCCCAAGGCCTGGAGTGAATGGAAGGGCGCGTTACTGCAGGATCTTTATCTGCGGATTGGCCATGCTCTGGATCAGTCCGACTGGATTGATCCCGATCGGCAGCAGGCAAGTCAGTGGATGCGGGAACATGTTGCTGATGCGTTGGCAGGTGTCTCTGGCGATTGGCTGGAAAATCTGCCCGACGACTATCTGCTTAATTACAGTGTGCAGGAGGTTGTCGAACACATTGGTCTGAAAGAAAAACTCACAGGCCGGAGGGCTTTGCTGGTCCCGACCGATCATGGTGATCACTGGTCTGTTCTGATCGTCAGCCGGGATCGGACCGGGCTGCTTTCCAGGATCTGCGGTACCCTGGCCCTTAATAATCTCAGTGTGCTGTCGGCGAAGATTCATACCTGGCCGGACGGGACGGTTGTCGATGTTGTTGATGTTAAACCGGTATTCAATAATAACTTTCATGAGCAGGATTGGCTGGGCCTGACCACTGATCTTAATCTGGTTCTGGAGAATCGATTAGGGTTGGCCCATCGTTTGGCCGCCAAAAAGACCGCCAAGCGCTCTGGGCCTGCGGTCGAACATCAACGCTATGCTACCACCGTTAAGATTGACAACAAGTCCTCCCGCTTCTTTACTCTCATAGAGGTCTTCTCGGAAGATCAGCTCTCCTTGCTCTACGATATAACCAGAACTATGGCTGATTTTGAGATAAATATTTCTAAAGCCATGATCTCGACCCGCCGGGGTCAGCTTATCGATGTTTTTTATGTTCTGGATGGGAATGACGCCAAGGTAACGAATTCAAAGAATCTGCAGGAAATTAAGCAGGCTCTCACCTTTGCTGCTGTAAACAGTGGTTCTTGACTTGTTTGCCGCCGCCCCAATCTGTGATAAAGCCAGGTTAGGTCAATAAATTAAGAACGTCGCCTGGTCCCGTCGAGAGAAGACGCTTTCTTGATTTTACTTTCTTTGCTCTTCAATAGAATCTCTTTGACATACGGTGTTGCGAGAAGGGGGAGTCAGCCTGCCGCGAATGGGCAAAAATCTCTCTTATTGCCCCAGAGGGACTCTCTGATAAATAGTTCTCATTTGAGGGACCTCTTTCATAAAGAGGTCCACGAGGTTTGGGTCAAAATAGGTCTCTCGCATACGCCCGACCTCTTCTACTGCGTCATCAAAATGCCAGGCCTTTTTGTATGGCCGCTCAGAGGTAAGCGCATCGAAGACATCACAGATTGAGGTGATTCGGCTGGCGAGAGGAATCTGCCGGTTAGCTAACCCCTGCGGATAGCCGGAACCGTCCCATTTTTCATGATGGTTAAGGGCGATGGACTGCGCTACCTGCAAGAGGGTGGATTGGCCTTCACTCAATAAATCGGAGCCAACCTGACAATGGGTTTTTATAATATCAAATTCCTCAAGCGAAAGAGGCCCAGGTTTTTGCAGAATTGAATCCGCGATCCCCAACTTGCCAACATCATGCATGGGTACCGCATGGAATAACACGTTGTTGGCGTTTTTGCTCAGTCCGTATGAACTGCCGAGGACAGCACAGTACTGGCTTAATCTTTTTATGTGGGAGCCGGTCCCGCCATCTCGGAAAGCGGTCGCCTGGGTAAGGCGGGCAAGAACATCCAGATGGGCCTTTTTGAGCTCCCTGGAGCGTTCCTCAACTAACGACTCCAGGTTTTCCTTGTGGAATTTTAGCTCAGACTGTACTTCGACAAGGGTTTCTTCCAGTTGCATCTCCTTGGTGACGTCAATCAGGGTCCCATAGGAAAGTACGATCCGATCTCGATCATGCATCTCAATTCTGGCCAGGTCCTTGAGCCACAGTGGGCGGCCATTAGCATCGAATTTGTATACCGCATCGACCCCCCCACCTCGCTCTGCCATACTGCGCATCGCGTCACGCAATCTCTCGATTTGGGCCTTGTCAAGAATGATTTTGTCAATCGTGGGAGGTTGATCCTGGACCCGGTAGAGGCAACGGGTAATGATGTTATCCCGCAGAGCCCCAGCTACTCCTGTGGAGTTAAATCCGAGTAATTCCTGTAACTTTGCTCCGGCATATTCATACCAGATATGGCCACCCTCCGGTAACCAGGCGGCTATATAAGGAATTATCGGAGAGCCAACCCCCTCCAGGGCCTTAAAGTGGGCAATGGAAGAAAGGAGATTCTTTTTCAACTCGGCGCTATACGGTCCGGAAAGAATTCTTCCCGTATACTTCCGTTTGCCGAAGGAGGAGGAAATATTTTCAGTCATGTCAGCCCGTTTGAGATAAGAATGCTAACTTTAAGCGCCTTTAAACGCTTGGTGACCTTAGGGACGGTGCGGTGGAATAAAGGCCGTGTAGCCACTTTCCCCGTATAAACATTTACTGTCACTACTGATAATAGTCCATTGCAAGAGGCTGTTCAATACATACTTATCAAAGATTAACTGGTTCGACGCCCTTTTTTTTCAAATTAATATCTTGGTTCTAACGACTTCAACGAAGGCGGATCAAGCCAATTGATTCCTAATGCGGTCATTCTGTCTGGGATGCTATTTTATCATGGATCCTGAGCATCGATATTTAATGATAAAAAAACCTATTAAAGTTAAAGGGTGGGCCGGAGGCAGGTCATGTAAAGGCTCATTTTTAATTGCCTTCAGTAATTTTATGGAGTTGTTGGTGAATGAATAGCGGTTAGCAATTTTCCTTTGTTGCATAAGTTTGCCGATTTGCTGACAGAATTTATTTTTTGGATATTTTATTGGCCTATTATTTCAACTGTGGTAGCTTATCTGGCCAAGAATTGTTCTTGCCGGTTTAACGTAGCGGGGAATATTGCCTCTGTAGGTTAATCGGGAAAATAAATTGAATTAATTGCCTTGAATCAAGACCTGAGCCGGACTTTTAGATAAACGATATGGCATCCTTACTGACATTTCCTAAAGGCGGCATCCATCCGCCGGAAGCAAAAGAACTGACAGCCGATCTTGCGGTAGAGGAGATGGTTGTTCCCGCTGAACTTGAGATTGTTCTCGGTCAGCATATCGGCGCCCCTTGCACGCCAACAGTTGCCAAGAAAGACGCGGTCAGCGAGGGGGATCTGCTTGGTGAAGTAGTAAAGGGGCTTGGCGTGCCACTGCATAGTCCGGTGGCTGGAACCATCAAAACCCTTGGCATGTCGGCTCATCCGATGCGGGTCAGCGTACCGTCGGTCACCATCAAAACTGATCTCGAAGCCCCTGCCCGTAAATACCAGAAAAGTGACTGGCAGAAGGTCAGCAAGGAAGATCTGCTGAAAAAGGTCCACGCTGCCGGGGTGATCGGCGTTGGCGGGGCCGGTTTCCCTACCCATGTTAAACTGAATCCACCGCCCAGTAATCCGGTTGATACCCTGATCCTGAACGGGGCCGAGTGTGAGCCTTATATCACCGCCGACTATCGGCAGATGCTTGAAGCAAATGCTGAGATTGTTGAGGGCGCTAAAATCATCCTCAAGATCCTCGGGATCAATAAATGTATTATCGGCATCGAGAACAATAAGCCCGAAGCGATCAAGGTCATGACCGAGGCGGCGGCAACTGGTTCCACTACCGAATTTCAGGTCTCAGTCCAGCCCCTCCAGGTTAAATACCCGCAAGGTTCAGAGAAGCAGCTGATCCAGACCCTGACCGGGCGCAAGGTTCCGGCCTTTGCCCTGCCTTCGGCGGTCGGTGTGGTTGTTCATAACGTCAGCACCACCAAGGCTATCTACGATGCGGCCGTGCTCGGTAAGCCCCTCTACGAAAAGATTGTGACTATCTCCGGCAAGGGGATCAAGCGGCCGGCCAATCTCCGGATTAAGGTCGGGACCAAGCTCAGCGATATCGTTGCGTACCTCGGTGGAGTCACTCCTGAGTTGTCAAAGATAATCATGGGCGGACCGATGATGGGTTTTGCGGTCTCCTCCCTTGATATTCCGATTACCAAGACTACTTCGTCGGTGCTTTTCCTGGCCGGGGATGAGATCGATTCCAGTCCCCATTCCCAGTGCATTCGTTGCGGCTGGTGTCTTGAGGCCTGCCCGATGGGGCTTGAGCCCAAAGAGATCGCTCTGCATGTCGAAGCCGGTCGTCCTGAGGATACCGGACGGTTCGGGGTTTTTGAATGTTTTGAATGTGGTTGCTGCGCCTATGTCTGCCCGGCCAAGAGACCGTTGGTGCAGTTCATCAGACTGGCCAAGATGAAGGCGAAGAACGAATAAGTACTGCTGAGGAGAAGAACCATTAAACAGCAAGAAACAGATAGCCCGCCCCAGGGTGCGGCGCACGGAGTATGGAAGGTTTCGGTCTCTCCCCATGTGCGGAGCAGCGAGTCGGTTGAGAAGATCATGTGGACCGTGGCGGCCTGTCTGGTGCCCCCCCTGATCCTGTCGGTATTTATTTTCGGGATTCAGACCCTGATTATTACTGCCGTTAGTGTCGTTAGTTGCGTCGGGGTGGAGTATCTCAGTCAGAAGAGTCTCGGCCGCAAGGTCACCATCAAGGACGGCAGCGCCGTTATTACCGGAATGCTGATTGCCTTTGTGATTCCGCCTGGAGTTAATTATCTGTTGCCGGTTCTCGGCGCGGTAATGGCGATCTATATCGGCAAGCATCTGCTGGGCGGGATCGGTTACAATATTTTTAATCCGGCTCTGCTGGCCCGGGCCTTTCTGCTGGCTACCTTTCCGGTCGCCATGACCTCCTCCTGGCTGCCCCCCCTTAAAGAAATGGCGATTTTCTCGTATCTGGGGACTTCCATCGATGCGATTTCAACCGCCACGCCGCTGGCGGTGCTCAAGGAAGGGGGAATGGTCGCCTTTACTGCCCAGTTTGGTGAGGCTGCCAATCTTTATACTACTTTCTTTCTGGGCTGGCGGCCCGGCTGTATTGGCGAGACCTCGGGTCTGCTGATCGTTCTGGGCGGCCTTTACCTGCTTTACCGTGGCTATATCACCTGGCATATCCCGGTTTCGGTCATCGGAAGTGTGGCCCTGCTTTCGTGGGCCTTCGGTGGTGAGACGCTTTTCGGCGGTGATCCTCTGCTGGCCGTGCTCTCCGGCGGTATCCTGCTGGGTGCCTTTTTTATGGCCAATGACTATGTTACCTGCCCGACTAATAAGACTGCGCAGCTGGTCTATGGAGTCGGGATTGGCGCATTGACGGTCCTTATCCGCCAGAAGGGCGGTTACCCGGAAGGAATCTGCTACGCCATCCTGTTGATGAATCCCTTGAGCTCCGTGTTCGATGACTGGTTCAAGCCTAAACGGTTTGCGCCGCCGTTGGCCCCTCAGGGGGGTGCAAAATGAAAGATATTTTGACAATTATCTTCCGGTTGACCCTGTCCTGCCTGCTGGCTGGCCTGGTCATGGGTGCCGGTTATATAATGACCACCAAGGCCAAACAGCATAATGAGCATGTTAACGAGCAGAAAGTGATGTTGAGTCTGCTGGGTTATTCAGATGACAATCCAGCTCCGGCTACAATGGAGCTTCATGAAGTATATCGCTATGTCGTTACCGAGGGCGAAGAGCTGTCCATTGCTTATCTGGTTCCGGTTCAAGCCGGTTTCACCTTTGTTAATATCGGTCTGGACGGTAACTTTCTCAGTCAGGTGCCGGTTGACATCTCTGCAGAGAAGGTCCTCAAGGGTGATGACCGTGATAAAGCGATCATGGTTGCGCTTGGCACTGGCAAGGCAATCCGCTTTGCGGACCAGACTGTCGTCGTTAGCAAAGACGGCAGCAGAATGGCCTATCTTCTACCCGGTGAATTTCCAGGTTTTAAGACCTTTATCAAGGTGATTCTGGCTGTGGATCCGACCTTTACTCTGCTTGGTCTTGAGATCATGGAACATGAAGAAGATCCAGGTCTGGGTGGTGAGATTATCCAGGATTATTTCAAGGGGCAGTTCAAGGGTAAACCCTTTGCGGCCATCAAGACCATTGCGGTGGCTAAACTGCCGATTCCCGATGAGTATCTCAAGGCCCTTGAGAGCCAGAAAAGTGGTCTTGATGAAAGTGAAGTATCCCGAATCCAGCAGCTTTACAGTGACAAGGATATCTATGCCCTTACCGGCGCGACAATCTCCAGCAAGTCGGTCACCAGCGGCGTAAAGGCGATAGTCAGGAAATTCGCCTACCGGGTTTCGATTCTTGATCGGGTCCTGGCAGAGCAGGATATTAAAGTATCTTTTTAACGGAATGCGCGGAAAAGTAACTTCCGGAGGAATATTGTGGCAACCGATAAATCAAATTTTCAGCTCGTAGTCAGCGGCATCCTGAATGAGAACCCGATCTTCCGTC
>DAOVJK010000122.1 GCA_030673265.1 Pseudomonadota bacterium
AAAAATCCACATAATCACGAATTGATTTACCATGGTCAGCTTGTAATCTTTCCTCGACCCTGGTCAAAAACTGAGTGGTTGCCGCACCACGGATGCCACCACCATCCAGGGACAAAATTACTTTTGCCATGATTCCCTCCTTTTTTTAACCAGTATTTTGAGCGCCGTGTTAAGCGACGTTTCTTCCAGACAAGTTGCTGCTACGGGCTGCCAGATCAACAAAAAAATAATAAGGCCAATCATTATCGTGTTTTGTATGTAACATCTAACGGGCTCTGGCTTGCGAGCCGCTATAACCCATCTCGATCAGCAGATAATAAAAGCCCTTCACTGCGGCCACCGAGAAAAACACCATGATCGCCATGGCCTGCATGTCCATCGATTCTGGGACCAGCGACTTCGCGTCTCTGACCAACAGGATTATCACGACCACATTGACGACGGTGCCTATGCCGAACCGCACCAACATTCTGGGCAAAAGATAAAATTGATACATCAGCCAGGTAACGATATCGGCCAGGAGAAGACAGTTCAGAAAGCTTCGCATGGCTTCGGAAAGATGCAGGCCGTCAAAATAGAAAATCCAGGCCCACAGAGTGTAAAAGATAATTCTGGCCAGGATGTTGAGGTTATGTATGAGTATAGCGTTCATAATCGATCAGACGTTTAGCGTTTCGGATATCTTGGTTTTAGCAACCTTCAAGTTTCTTTATGAGTATGTATTTGGCGCCGAGCTCAATTTTCTTGGCTTTTCACCGCTGTCACTATTCAGTCGCGCAGTTTTCTGAATCGGCTGAATTAACCTTGTTAGATGGTATTTTGGGTTTATTAGGATCAACTGATGTAACGATGCTTTCTCTTGTGATATTTTCTACTTTCGATAATTCCTCAATAAGATCGGATGCTTCATTAACGGAAATGTCAAAATAGTTGATAATTTTACGATCAAAGTCCTTACTCTTGGATGCTTCAAGTTTGAATAGTTGCATCTGGTTCAACAGGTTATTTAGTATATGATGGGTCGCCCTCAGCATTGACTCATATATGTGTGTTGCTTCCAATTGTTTTTCTTTAGCTACCAGTTTCCTTGAAAAGACATCCGCAAATACTCCAAAAAGTACGATAATTAATAAAACACATAGTCTCATCCATATTTCATTAATCTCTGCAGGCATCAATTCAAAGCTTGTCCCATTAAATACGAAATAATGCATTGATGACTCAAAGATCCAATATGAAACCGCAACAACTAAGCCAATAATAGTGAATATATTCTTCTTCATGATTAGCTCTATCTAACTTCTAAAATAAGGGATTGGTTGGTTACATTGTCTATTGATACATTTTATCTTTATGTTTTAACCAGCCACCAATATGGCGACCACCTGGGTCGTGATGCGTCCAGTGAACAACCCCGCCTTTTGAATTCCACTCATATTCACCATAGAACTCGACTGTATCTCCTTTCCTTAAGCTCGCTATTCTAGGGGCTAAATCAATGTTGTGAGACACCAGCACAGTCTGTCCGGTACTGAGTTTTAAAATGAATTTCTGGTGCCTTGAACCTTTAAGGTCATCACGCAACAACTTTATTACAACGCCTTCCCCCTGAACCTGGAGATCGCTTTGTCTGTTTTTGTATGCATCTTGAAGAGTACTATCAGCGCTTTGGGCAAATGACGAAACGCTGGGGACAGAAATGCCTTGTTCTTGAACAAAGCCATATATCAGTAGTATGGCAACGGCTAACAGGATGAGTTTTTTCATATTATCTCAATGTAGGTCTGGGGCAACCTGCGGCGCCACAAACTTGCCGGGTCAGCGCCGCGAACGTTATTGGCGTCAAGAGAACCGCCTGGAGCGGTATTATTCATGCCCCCGTAAGTTACGGTCTCTCTAGCCATTTAATGGCCTCATCTCTGTCTTCAAAAACTTTGATATTATCCACGTCCCCGGTCAATTCTTTCAGGGATATTACCGTCGACATTTGAATCACTGACAAGCTGTTATCAACTAATACAGCAGTTTTGCGCTCAAGAGAATGGTCACCAATTTTTTTTGCCCCCAGAAAAGAATATGAAAAAAAATTCTTATTATTAACAAGAAGCCCATATGGCTCTTTTCTTAAATTAAACCAAAATATTTGTGCTTCCTCGGCACACTTTTCATCAATTTCAGCACCCTCATTGATAGTCACTTCAAAGATACTGTCTGATAATTGTTTTATCTCACAGAACGACAATTTATATTTCATGGTCAATGCCTCGCAGTCAGGTCCCCCCTTTGTTCGGCGATTTTGCCGCATTTTATTCAGTACTGTCCCCCCCTGATCTTATCACTATGTTGTTTAATCAAGTCGCACCATAATACTTGGCCAGTCGCCTACTTTGATCTCTTCAGAATAGGTCAAACTTTCGGCATTTATTTTCAGTAATTTGCCTTCAGTCTCGCATAGTTCATAATAATAATGCCCATCCTTTGAGAATACGCCGCTGTGACCGATGCTGCTATTTGACGACACTGGCAGCGGAATATTTTTTTGTCTGCACAACCATTGATTATCAAGGCACTTTGCCTTGACAACTTGATATTGAGTAGATTTTCAGGCAAATTACCGGTAGAATCTCAACATCCTTTGCCCATCATTTGCCAGTGTTAATCAAATAATCTCTCTTACAGCTAATACCTAGCCAACAAAATCACCCTATCAATCTTATGACTACCAGATCGAAATCTCTTTCGCCAGTAAAATGTTGGACTTCTCTGACTCTTTTCAGTAAGTTTTTGTTAGTCGACAAATAATTTATGGAGAACGATCATGTTAATGGCAGTTGATGTTGGCAACACCCATACGGTGATCGGCCTTTTCGAAGGCGACACCTTGATCTGTCACTGGCGGGTCCGGACGGAAATCACCAATACCGCCGATGAACTGGCTGCGACCATCCATGGCCTGTTCGCCCTGAAACACCTCAAGTTTACCGATGTCTCCAGCATGGTTCTGGCCAGCGTCGTGCCGCCAATCCAGGCGGCCTGGCGGAATCTTTCCCTGAACTTCTTTTCCTTCGAACCTTTGATGATCTCCCGCCACCTCGATACCGGTCTGAAAATCAAAGCCGATAATCCTGCCGAGGTCGGGGCTGACCGGATAGTCAACTCGGTGGCCGCCTTCGACAAATACGCTTCCGCCCTGATCATCGTTGATTTCGGGACGGCCATTACCTTCGACTGTGTTTCGGGCAAAGGCGAGTATATTGGCGGTATCATCACCCCCGGTTTGTCCATCTCCCTTGATGCGCTGGGCCGGCGCACCGCCAAACTGCCCAGGGTCGATATCACCTCCCCACCACCCCAGGCCATCGGCACCAACACCGTCGATGCCATCAAGTCGGGGATCCTGTTCGGCTACGGTGGTCTGGTCGAAGAACTGCTCAAAAGGATAAAACGCGAGATGACCCCGGAATCTCCCAAGGTTATTGCCACCGGCGGCATGGCACCGTTGATCGCCCCCTACGCCCCGTCAATCGAGGCAGTTGAACCGATGCTAACTTTGGAAGGACTGCGATTGCTCCATGAGCGAAACCGTTAAACAGGTCATTATCCCGCCCCGGCTCCAGCCCGGCGACACCATCGGTCTGGTTACCCCGGCCGGACCGGTTCATGAACTGGATAGGGTTCGGGCCGGGATCGATATTCTGGAAGAGGCCGGCTTCATAGTCAAACTGCCGGTCGATCTGGAGAAAGAGGAATACCTGGCCGGTAGCGACGAGGCCCGGGCCCGCCAATTGACCGAGGTCTGGCATGACTCCGAGGTGAAGGGTATTCTGGCGATGCGGGGCGGCTATGGGGCCATGCGCCTTTTAGCCTATCTCGATCCGGCTGAGTTCGCCAAATATCCGAAGATCCTGGCGGGCTTCAGTGATATAACCATTCTGCTCAACGAGATCCAGCGCCGGACCGGGCTGGTAACCTACCACACCCCGGTACTCACCACCCTGGCCAGTAGCGATGCGGCCTCAAGGCAATCATTTTTAGAAATGCTGACCGGACCGGCCAAGCCCATCGCTCCCCCGAATCTGCAAATCCTGACCGGCGGCGGTGCCACGGGCCACCTGATCGGCGGCAATCTGGCCAGTCTGAGCCATCTACTCGGCACCCCCTACGAACCATTATGGCGCAAGGGGATCCTCTTTATCGAAGATGTCGGCGAGGCCCCCTACCAGATCGACCGGATGTTGACCCAACTCCAGGCCTCGGGACGACTGGCCCAATTAAGCGGCCTGATCCTGGGAACATTTAGCGAGGGGGATGAACGAGAGCAAGAATGGTCGGAGCTGATCTGGGCCAGGGCTCGGGAATTGACCGGAGATCAAATCCCGTTGTGGGGGAATTTCCCGGTCGGCCATGGCAAGAGAAACGTAACCATGCCGATAGGCATGACCGCCACGATGGATTCAGATGAAGGCAGGCTGGAATTTTCAACATGATGGTTCCAGAAGAAAGCAGGCTGAAATCTTCAACATAATGGATTCAGAAGAAGCCAGGCTGGAATTTACAACATGCTGGCTTCAGCCCCCCAAGATGCAAGGCGCCACAGATTGCTAAGTAAAAATTTCGATATCCGAGGAGTGGTGTGTTTTGGCGAGTGAGGCCATACTTTAGTATGCCGAACGAGCGAAAACAGGCAACGACGAAGTAGATCGGGATTTTTACGACGCAATCAGGGTGGCAACCTGGTCGTGGAGCAAGTCCGCCAACTGCTGTTTCTCTTTCTGGGTGTAGTTTTTGCTGGAAACAGGCTGCCCGATCTTGATCAGTATCCGGCCCGGTCTGGTTAGAAAACTGCCCTTGGGCATAATCTCGAAACCGCCGGTGATCGCCATCGGCACGATATCCACCCCAGATTTAATCGCCAGATACATGGCACCGGACTTGAAGGGCTGCAAGCGGCCATCACGGGTCCTGGTGCCTTCCGGGAAGATCACCACCGAGGTGCCGGAGGCGAGGCGTCTTGCGGCGTCGGCGAGGCGTGTCATGGCCTGCCTGCCCCGGGAGCGATCAATGGGAATGCTGCCGGCTAAACGCATGGCCGGGCCAACGAGCGGGATCCGGAACAGCTCCTTCTTGGCCATCCAGCGGAAATCGACCATCAGGAAGCCGTCCAGGGCAAAAATATCGAACTGGCTCTGATGATTGGCGGCAAAGATATAGGGCCGATCCGGCTCAATATTCTCCAACCCTTCAACCCTGACTTTAACCCCGGCGAACCTGGCGACGGTCCGACTCCACCAGCGGGGCACGGCCTTGATCTGCCGGGTCGACATCCGCAGAACCAGTATGCCGATAATCACCCCGGCACAGGTAATGAAAGTAATCAGCGGCGTCACCACAAAAACGGCCAGCACAGACCTGATGTAATTTATAAAACCCATAAGCGGAATATAAACCCAATAGATTGAAGTTTGGCACCAAGGCACAGGCGGCAGAAAGCGCCATCTGCCGGTGGTTTATCTTGTTGATTTGCTAAGCAATCAAAGTTAACATACCCATAGATTCGTCGCAAGTTCAATAAGCCCCGCCAACAAGCAAGCTGCAATCGTAAAAACAGCCAAGGCAAGGGGCCCGTGCAATATCGAGATATAAACGCAGATAGTAAGCCTGGGGAGACCTTCGAAGAATTCACTCCACCCCAAAGAGACCGACGCATACCAGGAGAAGCCTTAAAATCAGCTTGCCCTGCCCCCGGGTTCATTTTCGCAGTCTCCCCGGCTCGTTTATCTGCAACGCCACCAGCAAAGGTGTAAGATGCTCCGCCCCCCTTACCAACGCTATGAACGCCTGTACGTCTACCACCTGGATGCGGTAAAACTGCCACCACTGACCGATCCGGATCTAATCGGCAACTGGATCGAAGATGACACCCCAATCCTTTTCTTTCATCGCCCCAAGGAAGAACTGATCAAAGAATTATGCCGCCAGCACGGCTGCCAGGTGATCTATCAGGCCGACCTGGACTACGCCGATTGGGAGCCCGGTCAGACGATTGAACCGTTCAAGGTGGACAACATTTCTGTTGCCCCGGTCTGGGACGCGGCCGAGGCCGATATCATTCTTGATCCGAGCGTGATCTTCGGCACCGGCTTCCACCCGTCGACCCGCCTCTGTATGGAGACCCTGATCAAATACTGCCGCCCTCCCGGAACCGCTCCACAATCGATGCTTGACCTTGGCACCGGCACCGGCCTGCTGGCCATAACCGGGGCCCATCTCGGTATCAACAAGATAACCACCTTCGACAATAACCCGCTGGCCTGCGAGGTTACCGCCAAAAACGTCGCCTTGAACGGTTACGAACAAGAGATCGAGATCAACTGTGCCGATCTGAGACAGGAGCCACTCGAGACCAGGGTCGACCTGGTGGTGGCCAATCTTCACCACACCTTACTGGCCGGGCTATTCGCCAGCCCCTCCTTCTGGCAGGCAAAGCTCTATATCGTGGCCGGCTTCAATCCCGCCATGGAAGAGCAGTTACTGGCCGCATTACCGCCGCGCCGGGTCAAAATGATTGAGAGACGCCGCCACGACCGCTGGTGCCTGTGGGTTTTGGCCCCCCTTGCCGAATAGGGATCCGTGCCCAAACCGCTGATTAACCCCCAAGACAACGGGCCCGCTATGAATCAACTTTGCAAATCTAATTTCACCACCAACATTATCGCCCTTAACCAATGGCAAGATTGCCGCTTTAAAACCTGGTTGCTTAAACCGGGAATGGGCTTTGCCGAGCCCGATAAATGGTGGCGCGATCAGGGCGCACGGCCAACCCTCCATGAGGGCCTCGACCTTACCGGTTTCCAGGATAATGCAAATGACGAATACCATCTTACCGAAGGGACGATGGTCCCACCGCTGTACGGGGGGAGACTGGTCAATATTATCGATGATTTTCTGGGCCGGACCGTCATTGTCGATCACGGGCTCAGTAACCATGCCGGCCACAGCCTGCACGGCTTCTATGCCCATCTCTCGCCAGCCGCAAAACTTAAAAACGGGACCGTCCTGAATGAAGCGGCGGGTCTGGGAACAATTGCGGCGGGAAACAAGATCTGCCCAGCCCATCTCCATATCTCAACGGTCTGGATATCGCCGGACTTTCCGGTTGACCGATTGGGCTGGCCGGATTTTGCTGAGCAGGAAGGATTTAAGCCCTGCGATCCCTGGCCCTTTATCTGAATAAGAAGCAGCTGATTCGGCAGTAGCACTAACCCGGAGTACCCTTGGAGGTCGACGCAGGAAAACTGATTTTACGAATCAGGCACGATCTCCGACGCCATCCTCTTCAACATCGGGCCAAGAGTGAGTCCCTGCACCACAATGGAAAAGGCGACAACCCCATAGGTAATCGGCAACAAGATCTCCCGGGTTTCTCCAGCCGGCAGCGACAGGGCCAACGCCACCGAGATGCCACCGCGTAATCCGCCCCAGGTCAGGACCTTCACCACGTGGGGGCTGAAGTCCCTGAATTTCTTCAATAGCACCACCGGCAAAGAGACGCTGATAAAACGGCAAAAGAGTACCAGCGGAACCGCCAGGGCGGCAGCAGTAAATTTCAGCAGGCTAACGTCAAGAACCAGGACCTCCAGACCAATCAACATGAAGAGCACCGCATTCATGATCTCATCCAGCAATTCCCAGAAAGAGTCCAGATGCTCTGTGGTTTTGGCCGACATGGCCAGGCTGCGACCCCGGTTACCGATCAAGAGGCCGGCCACCACAATGGCAATGGGCGCCGATAGATGCAGAGCTTCGGCCAGAGCGTAACCGCCGGTGGCCAGGGCCAGAGTAATAAGGACCTCAACCTGATAGCTATCAACCTGTTTAAGCAGCCAATAGGCCAGCATCCCGGCCGAAAGGCCCAAGAATAGCCCGCCACCGGTCTCTTTAATAAAGAAGATGGTTATATCGGTGGTGGCCATCCCGGCCCCGCTGGTAGCTATCGTCAGTAAAACCAGGAAGACCACCACCCCGACCCCGTCATTGAAGAGTGATTCGCCGATAATTTTGGTTTCCAGACTCTTGGGGACCCCAACGCTTCTCAGGATCCCCAGGACGGCGACCGGATCGGTTGGAGAGATCAGCGCCCCAAAGATCAGACAGTACAGGTAGGAAATATCAAAGCCGAGCCAGTTGAAGAGCAGCCAGGAGCTCGAACCGACCAGGAAGGTTGAAAAAATCACCCCGACCGTGGCCAGTAATGAGATAATCCGATACTGACTACGCAGGTCGTTGATGTTTACATGCAGGGCGCCGGCAAAGAGCAGGACACTGAGCATCCCGTGCAGCAGGGTCTGATCAAAGCGGATACCCTCCAGAAACCTGACAGCCCAGACCTCAACCGCCGGCAGGAAATTACCTATCGCTACCA
>DAOVJK010000289.1 GCA_030673265.1 Pseudomonadota bacterium
AGGATCGGTACCCGGATCTCGGTGAAGCCGTAGCGGTGGAAAAGCGAGCGGGCCGTGGCCTCGATCCGCTGCCAGGTCGCGACCTGGTTCGGCAGTATGTCTTTAAAGCCTTTCAGGGCCTTCAAACTCAAAAGATCACCTCAATGGAAAGTTGTAATGCGAAGCTAAATACGGGCTGCTGTTTGCCACCCCTCTTCCTTTGGAACTTCAGATAATTAGCCTGAAAAGGGAAAGCGGGTGAATTTAGCCAAAATAACCTTAAAAGTCAAGAAGTCTGAATAGATAAGCCCATAATGTTTAAGGCCGGGCAAGGTTTGATTTAGGGTGATCGGACCTGGCCTCAGGTCAGGTTGCGATGATCAACTTTAAGACAGCGATCCATGACCACGGTCAGCCCTGCTTTTTTGGCGCTGGCGGCGGCATCTTCGTTAACGATACCCTGCTGCATCCAGACGACCTTGGCGCCTATCTTGATGGCGCTCTCCACAATGGGTGGGAGATCCTCGGGGCGCCGAAAGATATCCACGATATCAATTGGTTCGGGGATTGATTCAAGATCCGGATAGCATTTTTTGCCGAGAATCTCTTGCTGGCCGGGATTGACCGGTATAATGTTGTACCCGGCTTCCATCAGATAAACCGCCACCTGATTACTGGGCCGGTTGTTTTTGGGGGAGAGGCCGACTATGGCGATGTTCCGATACTTTTTGAGCAGCAAGCTTATTTCGATGGTTTCCATCTTGTTCTCTCGGTCAGGATTGTTCTTTGACGATGATTTTTTGCTGTTATCTGGTTATCTTTTAACTAACCCAGCTAAACAGGGAATAAAACAAGATCTGGACTCTGTTCAGTACCCCTCGGGGTCTGCACTTACCTGAGGGGTGTAAGTAACTTAGCTGTAGATGCAACTACTTTAGTTTAAAAACGCGTTTGAATTTCTTGCCATTTTTGCCACAAAAACAAGTTACAAGTTACTAAAAGAAATGTGCAGTGCGATAAATAATTACTATTCGACAGGTGAGATAATGTGTCAGATGAGTGTGATGCTGGAGAAGGACGATCAAGCAGACGAATTGATCATGGAAAACGCAAGTTTACTGGAGGTGAAAAGCGAAGGGGTAGAGATCAGCTCCCTGTTTGACCCGCCGCAACTGTTATCGGGGGTAAAGGTTGCCAAGATCGATTTTATGAATGGCAAGGTCCTGCTGGTCAAGTGCTGAACAGCAAATCCTTGCCTTAGATGTTCAACACCACCACCGGGTTGTTTTTCGATATATTAAGAGGATTTAAAATG
Organism: Pseudomonadota bacterium; assembly: GCA_030673265.1. Lineage (GTDB taxonomy): Bacteria > Desulfobacterota > Desulfobulbia > Desulfobulbales > JAGXFP01 > JAGXFP01. The sequence goes on from DAOVJK010000289.1 coordinate 1,295, forward strand.
AGTGAAAAAACCGGCATTGAAAAATTGCGGATTCTCCTGCCCCATTGGATAGAGCATAACGACAATCACATCGCAGAATTCAGCAAATGGCAGCAGGTCGCTGCTGAAGAGACGGGCAACCAAATTGTTGATGAGCAGCTGAATGCAGCGGTGGCGGCCATGAAAAAATCCGGAGAAGCTCTGACTGAAGTGCTTAAGGAGTTGGGCGGGGCAGTAGAAGGTCATCACCACCACCATCATCACTGAGTATCGGCTTAGAAGCCGGACTCGAATTTTCTGATTTTGGCCAAGAGATCGGTACTGGTTCCAGCCTCTGATGAACATTTGACGGTTAATACCCGGAAGTCGCGGGGCTGTGCCCTGATGGTGGCGCCAAGCTGCTCACTGAGCCAGTGGGAGTCCTCTTCCAAATTATAGAAGCAGCTGTCGACCCCGAAAAATCCATCCAGCAGATGGGTGATGATGTGCAGGGTTTTGCTTTCGTAACCCTGGGGTATCCGGGGCAGGTCGGTTAATTTTTCGAAGCCGGATTCCTGTAGTTCTCGAACCAGCTTCGCTAAAACCTGCTGGTTGTCCTTGATCCCGGCCTCAACAATTTCCCAGAAAAGATTGCTGTCTGCTGCAAAAGATCTGTCGTCAACGACCTTAACCGAGTCGTATTTGACCAGAAAATTTTTGGCGAAGAAATTTAAGACCCTTGCCCGGCAGGACGCCTGATCTGGTCCCTTGACCAGGAGAATATGGGTTGCGTCGAGGTTCATCCGTTCTAGCTCTTTAAGGTCAATCCTGATTAAAAATCGGCAGGTTGATAATCTCCATGAAGCTGTTGACGTGGTAGTCGGCCGGCAGCTCTGGATTTTTGAAGGCGATCATCCGCATGCCAACGCTGTTGGCATGTTCCTGATCGATCATTGAGTCGCCGATGAAGATACATTCCGCAACGTCGAAGGAGTAGTGGTCCAGAATTTTGTGGATGGCGTCGGGGTGGGGTTTGGAATTTTCCACATCCATGGCGGTCACTACCAGGCCGAAATGTTTGCGGAGATCAAAGAGATCCAGCAGGGTGGCCATGGTCGTAGTCCGGTTGGTACTGATCGCCGTCTTATAGTCCGGGGTGATCCGTTCGAGAAATTCGACCAGATCCGGCTCAATGGTCATATGCTTAATGAAGTCTTTATAGTCCAGGCTTTCCCTGAACTGGTGCGCTTTGCCGAGCTCTTCAGGCCAATGGCGAAAGATATGGCTGACCGAATCCATAACATGGTGCATATGGACATATTCCAGCTCCTCAGCATCCATGGGTGGGTGATCGAAGTTGGTTAGCATATGATTGTAAAAATGCCGATTGGCGTTTTTGGAATCGAACATCACGCCATCGCAATCGAAGATTATCAGTTTAAGTTCCGACATAATTCCTTGTTGCAGGTTAAAGTTTTGATCTTTTCGAGCTCATTTGTTCTGTATAAAAATTGTGCGGAGAGTATATTGTTATCTGAAAAGTCTGCGCTGGTATAACCGTGTGGTGCTAATCTCAGCAGATTAGCTTTATAACATTAAAAACAACACTAGTGGTAATGGATATTTCCGGATGAACAACACAACAGATTTTCTGGTCATCGGTAGCGGCATTTCCGGGCTCTCTTTTGCCCTTAAGGCCTCCCGTCTTGGCCAAGTAACCTTGATCACCAAGAAAGACAAGGTCAATACCGCCACCAATCTTGCGCAGGGCGGTATTGCCGCAGTACTTTCCGGTGAAGACTCCTTTGACCTGCACATTCAAGACACTCTGATCTCCGGGGCCGGGCTTTGCCATGAGAACGTGGTCCGGATGGTAGTTGAGGACGGACCGGAGCGGATTCAGGAGTTGATTGAACTGGGGGTCGCCTTTAACAGGGATGAGAAGAATCGTGCCGAGCTCGACCTAGGTCGGGAAGGCGGTCATTCCGCCCGACGCATCGCCCATTCTCTGGACCATTCCGGCCGGGAAATTGAACGAGCCCTGTTGCAGGCTGCCACCGATAATCCCAGGATAACCCTTTTGGAAGACCACCTTGCCATTGACCTTTTAATCCATTCAAAAACAGGCCTGCCAGTTAATAGTCGCCAATCGTGTTTGGATCGCTGTCTGGGAGCATATGTCTTGGGGCAGGACGGCGCCATCTCCACCTGGCAGGCCAAGGTTACGGTCCTCTGCACCGGCGGGGCCGGTAAGGTTTACCTATATACCACCAACCCCGATATCGCCACGGGTGATGGCATCGCTATGGCCTACCGCGCCGGTGCCAAGGTTGCCAACCTCGAGTTCGTTCAGTTTCACCCGACTTGCCTTTTCCATCCCCTGGCTAAGAACTTTCTGATTTCCGAAGCAGTACGTGGCGAGGGCGGCCGATTGATCGATAAACAGGGTCGCCATTTTATGGACAACTATGATCCGCGCGGCGACCTGGCGACCCGGGATATGGTGGCCAGAGCCATCGATTCTGAGCTTAAGACCAGTGGCGACGACTGCGTTTTTCTCGATATCACCCATAAAACACCCGAGTTTGTCCGTAAGCGTTTTCCCAACATCTATCAAACCTGCCTGGGTTACGGGATCGATGTCACCAAGGAGCCGATCCCGGTTGTCCCGGCGGCCCATTATATGTGCGGCGGCGTGATGACCGACACCATGGGCCG
>DAOVJK010000039.1 GCA_030673265.1 Pseudomonadota bacterium
ATCCGCAGGGCCGTGTCGAGGTTTTCCCGCAGGGGTTCCAGTTCCCTGCCGAACAAGGTGTAGAACCAGTTGCCGCCATGATTGGCGCGGTCTATGCCCATTATACTGTTGAATTTATTGTCGAGCTTGTAGCGGATACGCGCCTGAAGCTCAAGCTCCGTTTTTTGATCGGGAATGATCTCGCTGGTAAATTTTATGGTGGAGAACAGGATGAGGCAAAATAGCCCGGACAGGCAGACGACTGCCCAGAAGCGGGAAAACCCCCGGCTTTTCAGATAACCGATCAGAGGCAGGCAGATGTAGGCCATTATCATGCCGATAACGGTTGGCAGGATGAGCTCTCGAAGGGCCCACATCAGGTAAATGATTAGAAATGCGGCAATGATCGCTGTGATCGTGTAGATGATTCTAGCTCGTCGCTGCTTGGTTAAGCTTTCGTCACTTGTTGAGTAATTGTTCATTGGTGTCCTTCAGTCTGTTGCCGATAATCATAGACAGAGACCGGTATACTTTGAGGCCTATTTGCGGGAAAGCAGTCAGGAGCCGCTCCAGGTCGGTTCTGAAGAAAGCGAAGGTCTCAGTGGTCTTGGCGGCGACCGCCGAGGCGGAGCGCGGGGAGTCATCCAACAATGCCAGTTCCCCAAAGAAGCAGTGGTCGTCAAGGGTGGTCAGGACATTAGCCTGATTGTTGTCATCCTGGTCGACAATATTTACTGAGCCTGATCTTACTATGAACATAGCGGCGCCGGGTTGGCCCTTGCGGAAGATAAATTCCTCTTCCAGATAGGTCCTCTGGTGGGCGATGCTGTTAATGGTTTTCAGTTCTCGTTTGGAAAGTGAGCTGAACAGCGGAACCGTACTCAGAAAACTAAGGGTGTCATGCTTCTGGCGGTTGCGAGCATTTTTCCCGAAAAGCGAAGACCACATTGTTGTGGCGGTATTTTTGATCATGGTCTGCTTCCTTGCTTGGCAGTATAGCTTGCCGTGAGTGTTAGGTCCGGCCGGTTCCTTATAACTTAATTCGCATGTATGATGCCGTATTAGTCGTAAGCTTGCAAGGCCTTCTGTATTTCCCGGTGGATGCTGGATCGTAACTCTTCCGGGGCTATAACTTCTACGCCACTGCCCCAGGAAAGGATCCAGCGCTTTACCTCGAAGAGATGGTTGGTTGCGAAAGAGAGGACGAGACTGCCGTCCTTGTGCTTTTTGATGGTCTGGTTCTGGTGCCATTCTCTCTCCAGAACGTAAGGGGCGTGTTTTGCCGAGAAGTTTATTTTTACATCATGGTGCTGCTCGCCTCTGAATATACCGAAATGGGAATCGGTGAAGCTTTCGAAGGTGAAATCATCGGGAATGGTGAAGCTGATATTTTGTTTTGTGGCCTGCGCAATTCTGGAAACGGCAAAGACCCTGATTTCTTGACGCAGGTGGCAAAAGCCGATCAGATACCATTCGCCCTGGAAGCTGACGGCATGATATGGATCGACCTCTCGTTCAGAACTCTTCTTTGATCCTGTTTTCCGGTAGGTTATCAGGAGCCGGCGAAAATGCTGGAGGGCTTCGGCCACGGTGTCCCAGATCAGCGGATTGATGTCGGTCTGGAAACCACTGAAAACCGAAATCCGATTATCGATCCAGGCCGGTGAGATTGAAATCCGTTCCGGCAGGGATTCTTCTATCTTGCTGAAAACTGAGACCAGTTTCCGGTAGATCGGCGTGTTTTTATGTTGTTCCATGGCCTTACGGGCAATGTAGATGGCAAATAAATCACTTTCACTGATATTTATTGCCGGTAGCTGGTAGTTTTCTTCACTAAAATAGAAGCCGTGGCGCTTGGGGTCATAGCTGATTGGGGCGTCACATTGGTTTTTAAGATAGTCAATGTCCCGCATTATGCTCTTGTAGCTGACTTCATAGGCTGCGGCAATCGTCTTGCAGTTGGCCAACCTGCCGGAGGTCATCCCTGCCCTGATCATTCGGTCTATAAAAATGAGGCGTTGGATCTGAGTTTTGTTCTTGACCATTATCGTTCACAGCATAGTAATTAGATCTGGGTACGACCTGATTATGAATTTTGTCCATAAAATATATGGGGGTGGGACACCGGTTGTCCTACCCTATGTTCTATAGTGTCTCCATGACAAAGTCAAAAATATGTGATGGAGGCCAGATCATGGAGTCGGTTCGTTATTGGCAGGATTTTGGAGAGGTGATGGATAGGATGTTTGTGGATGGGACGGCAATAAGAGGTTCTGTGCTCCCGCGTCATATTGAGAAAAAACAAGCTTGTGAGGTGATTATGTACCGGGGGAGGGTGATGACGATGGATGTTTATCTGGCGGTGCCGACCTTTATGAGGCGAGGCATTACGATAGTTGCCTGACTGGTCAGAAGTTGGGCTTAGCTTTGCCGCTTGTTTTGGTGGCAGAAAGTTATTATTCTTAGTGCATGTCTGAGTTTAGCAAACAATGGAATTTAGAGATGGCCATGGAGGTTCTGGGTAGCCAGGATGTGGATGGCGAGTTGTGGGCCGAGGCGGTCAAGTGGCTCTTGCTTTACGGACCGCCGGAAATAAAAGAGATCTTGGGCCAGGCTTCAAGTTTGGCCTTTAACGAATATTTCCCCCAGGTCCGGGCCAAAGGGTACGGCGAAGACGGCCACCCCTATTACGACTTGCATGATATTGCTGAAGCCCTTGGGGTAGATGAGGGCGAGGTTGCCGCCAAACTGTCTGAACTTCAGTTCGAGGAGGGGGTTGCGATCGTTGTGGAAGGGGATCGGGTTTACAATGTCCATTAGTTCCATTTCGAGGTTCCAGTTAGGCCCTTATTTGCACCCGAATAGTTACTGAAAACTCACAGCTGGTCTGATAATATTTCAACTTGATCATGATTCAAGCCGACAGCTGATAGTGCATCAGTTTGTTTTATTATTAGCGTACTCGTAAAATAGACAGTTTTTACAAAAAAATATCTTTTCTTCCATCTTAATTGGATCTCCCCCAAACGTTTTTGTGCAGGGAGTTAAGGTAGGATCAATCTCCCAGCAATTTCTTTCCTCCCCTTCCTTGAATATGACGCATTTTTGTTTCTTACAGCCAAAAAACTCATAACATTTAATCGACATTCCCCCTCCCCCATATAACTCAAAAAGCCTGCTCCTTGGCAAAGGCAGCAGGCTTTAAAAAGACATAATGAAGAAAAGTTCTCTCCGGCTGCCTGGCGACCCACTTGGGGCCCATAGCTCTGCGTCCCAGGATTTCTCCTAGTTTGCCTTTACAAAGAGTTAACTACTATGTCTTTAAGGGTACTTATATGGCAGCTGTGAAGCAAGCGTCAATGTCACGGTGTAGTAAATTACGGGGAAACCCTACCTGTGCTTTCGTGAGGGCTAACCCAGGAGAATGGGGGTAAGCAGGGATGATGAGTTTTCAGGGGTAACATCAAGATAATTGTCATCTTATGGAGCGCTTACGATGTCGTGATCAACGTCTGTACTCTCTATAGGTTTCAATCACTCCGGAATAATTGCGGAACAGGGCCCTAAAGCGGTCGCGGGGGTATCGCCCCTCAAATGATAATCATGCCACGGCCAAGGGGCTGGGCAACCGTGTAAAGATACTTCTCTCGCCTTACCAAAACAGGAAGTATCTTTATACGGTCGCTTACAGGTGAGACAACTTGCTTAGCCCATCAACCGTTTTTCTCCTTCCAGTTTCTGGATCCAGCCGATTTCCTGGGTGACCTCTACAACCCCCATGTATTCGTTTGAATCGCTATAGACTGGGAAATAACGGATCAGTACCTTCTCATCCCGAAAATTTATCCAGAACTCGGCCTTGTCCAAGGTTCGGTTTTTAAAGCCCTCCACTATTTCCCCGACCATTTTGACGCTTTTCTCGGGATGGCATTTCCCGACCTTGCGACCAATGACCGAGCGGGTCCGGGGGAAAATTTTCTCTTTGTCGAGCCGGTTAAAGTAGGCCACGGTGTCCTCTGCGTCGACAAAAGTTACTTCAACGGGCAGGGTTTCCATGATGGCGTCCAATTGTTCGTAAGAGAGGCCTTTGATTAGTTTAGTGCGATTCTCCTGTCCACCCTCAATCTCACTAACCATCCCAGAGAAATTCTCCCAGGCGTTCGGGCCGTAGGTTTCATGGTTGAGCTTGGTAAACTCGGTCAGCATTCTCTCGCCGTCTCCTTCCTTCATGACATTTCGGGCCATGGGGTAGAGGATGTCGTTTTCTTTCCAGATATGTTCGGCCCTGATTACCAGATATTCGAGTCCTTCTCTTTTGAATTTGTCGATCACCTCACGGCTGGCTGTAGCAAGAGTATCAACCTGGGTAGACATGTGCTGGAGAAGTCTCCGTTCCGCATCGTGCTCCAGCAGCATCACGCCGAGAGGCCCTCCCTCGATGGGGATCCCCCGTTCCTGCATAAGAGGAAAAAGAAAACCTTCCTCTTTCTGGTTGTGGATCTTGTCACCGAACTCAAGAAGGAAATCGACGGCACGCTGCATTTGTAGAGAATCGTAATTGCCGCTATCGATTTTATCCAGGTTGGTTTTGAGGACTGCCATCGCTCTCTCGATCATTTCGTGTTCGGCGATCAGGAAATCATCCCATCTTTCATATCCAGCCATTGTGTACCTCCGGTTAATTTGTATTAAGCAATTTTTTTGTAAGTAAAAGTCTGATTGTATCGCGTAGCAAAGAATGTTCAGTTAATCTTTATAGTCATAATCGCATATAATGGTGAAGTGGTACATTGATTTGAGTCAATAATATCAAACAAAATTTTAAATCATTTTGAAAATTTGATGTTCGGCAGGAGAAACAACCATGGAGAATAAATCGTTATATCGGCTTATTATTGTGCTGCTGGCGTTGGTGCAGGTTGTAGCTGCCGGTAGTAAGTCTCAGGATGAAGACCAGTCCGAGCAAGTTGAGGCGGCGAAACTTGATCCCACCGCTAAGTTACAGGATACTCTGGCAAGCGGCCCCTTACTGGTAGTGGTAGGCAAACCTGCCCCAGACTTTGAGTTAAAAGATACCAGCGGCAAGGTCTGGAAGCTATCGGAGCTGAAGGGGCAGGTTCTTTGTTAATTTCTGGGCAACCTGGTGCTCGCCCTGTCGGCAAGAGATGCCGTCAATGCAGCAATTGTACGAGGTTATGCCTAAGGATAGTTTCAAGATGCTTGCTATTCTGAGCAACGATGATCCGCCTTGGCGACCGCTTTTGCGCTGAAAGGTGTTTTTGAATTTCCGATTTTGGCTGATCCGGATTCACAGGTGGTGGAGCCTACGGGATTACCGGGGTTCCTGAGACCTATATCGTCGACAACCATGGGATTTTAACACAAAAGTTTATTGGCCCTCGCAACTGGAATTCGCCAATGGTGCAACAGATGATGACGAGTTTTATCAAGCAATAAAGCGGAGATGGTTGTTGGCCGATTTGACTAAGAATTTTCCAGCTCGATAATCCGTCGTTGCAGCAGAGCCAGACAGAGCTCGCAACGCTCAATGCCCCGGCCGTGTTCCTTCTGCTCGTAGTGTATCTGATCCAACTCCAATGATTCGAGTGCGTTTCGGAGGTTGCTGAGTTGGACCGTAAGTGAAGCGCTCCGCCAGTTTTCTATAGCTTCGCGGGTTTCTTGTTCATTTTTCAGATGCATATTGGTAATAATCTCCGGGGTGATTTTTTAGCTGATAGCTATCTCTATGGTAGTATCCAGTTAATTATTGGTTTATTTTAGCCGTTTATTTGAAGCCTCAGCCGTTGTCGTTAGAGATCGCAACAAAGTTTTAGCCTTTTTCTCCCAGTTCGGGAAGTACTCCAGATATTTTTGCATATCGTCGGAAAATATCTGGGAATAATACAGGCTCTCCGGCTGGTTAGGCGGCTTCAGACTAACTGCCCAGGCGTGCAAGGTGTGGTTGTGGACTCCCAGTTCCAGATAGTCTTTCTCCGTCAGTTCTTGAACCAGGCGCGGCTATTAGTCTCAGGGGCATAGTTGGCAAATAAAAAAAGTCTGATGACCATCGAACTGCAGTATTTATTGTTAGGATGGTTGCGAATTCGTTTATCATCTCAAACGAAGACTTATGATGACACCAAATATTAAATCAGAAAATCAGAAGATTGTGAAGCCATGTCAAAGTGGCTGTAGATTAGTGCTAAGCAGAAGCTTTGAAAAAGACATTACCCCCTCCTGTCGACTTCTCCTGTTGAAAAAGAGGTGTTCGGAAGCAAAGATTAGATCTTGTCCCTTAGCTGTCAGGATCTTGTAGACGATTTTTTCCGTTGTGATCCGGGAGATCAGAAACAATCGTAAGAACTGCCAATTTTTGAATAAAAGTTTTGTGAAACTGGCCGGATATCCAACTCTACTGGTGCAAGGTGAAGTTGAATTCAGTATGGATAGATTTGTTGACGAGCTCGTAGAACAAACAGTTTTTACAAAAAACTATCTTGTCTTGCATCTTTATAGAATCTTTAAATATTTTTGTGCAGGGAGTCAGTGTCGGCTCAACATCCCAGCAGTCTCTTTTTTCCCCCTCGTCAAACATGATGCATTCTTGTTTCTTACAGCCAAATAAGTCGTAACATTTAGTGCTCATCATTTATCCTGTGTACCAAGCTACGTTCAAGTAAGGTGTGGATTCTGGGGCTGCTCTGCATTATTTTTCATTGTGGGGATTAGAGCTAAAATTACCGTATCCCGGCAACACGTCAATGGGGGTTGTCCCTTATATTGAACGAGATAACCATTTTTGCCCGCAGGCTATAAGACAACAGCAGATTTGCGCCCTGTTTTATGTGCTGAAAAGTTGCCAGGGAATACCAGGAATAATCGAATCGACCTTTATTTTTCCGGGGGCAACGCAGCTGCCGCCCAAACCAACCGAAGTAGCTGGACTTAAATATCTTTTTCTCTGCCTGCAAAGCTTGCTTTTCATCTTTCTTTGTTTCGGCAGTATATGGGCGGCGAAATCGTCAATATGTGCTCATAATAAGTGGAAACCCCCATACAATAATTTGTTTTCTTCATATATGTTAATAGATATTACTAACATTAAAGGAAGCTCTGAAATGACCAATCTCAAAGCAAACAAGGATAAAACCGTTCTGGTTGTAGACGATGAAGTCGCTGTCCTGGAGGTAGTCGAGGCCTTTGTTGAACAGTTGGGGTATAACATCCTGCTGGCCAGTAGCGGCCATGAGGCTCTGAAAGCTTCCCGGGAGTATGCCGGCAAAGTGGACCTGTTGCTTACCGATGTGATAATGCCCAATATGAATGGTCTTGAGTTGGCCGAGACCATGGTGACCGACAACCCTGACGTAAAAGTTATTTTCATGTCAGGCTGCCTCCAGCCTGCCATTGATTCGAGAAACACCCCTCGGTTCGAAAATGGGTTCGTCAAGAAGCCCTTTTCAGGCAAGACTCTGCTAACCCATGTCAAAAAAGCTTTAAACGAGATGGATTAACTTCTTCCTTTACCTTCTCTCACGCACAACAAACAGCCGCTGGCTAAGCTCTTCTAAATTCGGGGGGCTAAGTCAGATGGCTGATAAATGGATGGCAAGCTGAACAGAATGCCTTGCCGTTTATTAATGGATCAGCAATGCTTACAGAAGTGTCAGTCATCCGGACGAGATTTGCATCTTCCCCGGGGATTGACCAGTCGGGGGTAAGAGCGGTTGTGATGTCCTTTGAGTAGATATAATTGATTTAAGGTTGAAAAGATTAGTGTCTGTACTCCAACTACTTTATCGCCTCTGAAAATCTTAAAGTCAAGGCGAAATATTTTTGCAGGAAAGTCCTGTGGCGCCAAGGCTCGGAGAGCATGCCTGCATTCGAATATCTGGAATTAAAATGCCCGGAGAGAAAATAGGGCCGGCTTGATAATTTGACTTTTTTGGCAGCGAAAATATCAAAGAGTCAAGCCTGCCCTCCTGCAAGAACCCAATAATCTGAAGGACGTTCCCATGGGTCTTTTGATACTGGGCATTTCCGGTAAAGTGCTGGACGGGGACCCAGTCGTGATTTGCCTGAAATCCCGGCCCAACCTACTATTATTCTAATAATCCTCTTGTCCTTTGACGAATGACGGATCATCGGTCAACATCTTTTCAAGGTCAAGTTTGAGGTCTTGCGGGTCATGCTTTACGCGAATATATTCCTTGGGTAGGATTAGATACTTGTAGGGTAGACCCTCTGCCCCGCACATTGCTTCCATATCCAGGTAAATGTCCCTTGGGTCAGTTTTAGTTTTCACATGTTCCTCCGCCGGGGTCATATATTTATATGGCAACCCTTCAGCGCCGCATAATCCTTCCATGTCCAGGTAAACGTCTCTTGGGTCAATTTTGGTTTTTTGGGAGGCGGCTTCCTCGCCTCCATAGGCAGGCGCACCACCAGCTCCAGAGAAAAACCCGGTAAAAAAAACAACGCACAGGAACATCGGAATGAGTTTAACTTGCTTTTTCATTGTGGACCTCCTCTTGGGTTATCTTAATGAGGATCCCACTTCCAGATTCAAGGGGGAGCCTCTGATAAACGAACAGCGATGACTGATCCTGCCGCTTGTTTAATGAAAAAATATGAAGGACCGCCACATAGAGGTTCGCTATCCCAGAAACCGACACGCGCTTCTTTTTCTGTGTTGCCGGTCCAGAAAGAACCTTTAAGTTTCATTGGGCAATTACCATGTTTTTTACGATCAAGTGTTCTACGCAAGATGTAGAGTTCATCGTAGGTCGGTAACCGCCAATCATCAAAACCAGCCGCATCAAGTTGCTCGGCAAATTGCTTAGCTTGTTGCCAAGTGGTAAATGTCTCACTTTTTGCCGCCTGCCACATGAGCCCATTAACCGTGTCCAGACAAATGGAGTGACCATAATCAATCAACCTCGGTTGTCTATTTAGTTGGGCCGTGGGTTTAACCGATGCCGCTTGACAGCCTGTGAGGCAAATAAGCAAAAAACAACATATTACTTTTGTCGACCTGTTATTCATCCTTACCTCTCCAGGTTAAGGCAGGATATGGCTTGCGAGCTAGAGACCAGCAAGGCAATTTTTTTGCCTGATAATTGTCCGGCATCAGGGCAATGAGACACCACCCATAAAAAGTTCTATCACATGAATCTTCAAAAAAGCAATGGGGAAAATCTGGGCAAAAAGAAGTTGTTTGTCTGCGGTTGTCGTATGAATGACGGGCGGGATTTTGGAGGCTTGCGTTTAACGGAAATTTCTCTGGGATTGGTAAGGAGATATTTGGATCATCGGGGGCGGAGCCTTCTGAGCAGACTTGCCCCTTTTTTTATGTTCATCACGGATTACCGCAGGGTGGCTGCTTTGGTCATATTTTTGATTACTACTTCAATGCATCTGGGTAGTTGGTATCTTGTTGTTGCTGGTATCGCTCCTGCGATAAGGTTTTAGTCTTTTGCTAAAGATTTTGAGTAGGTCGTCTGCTAGCAGCTTTAAGTGACTTTCTCGTCCCTGTAATTATTCCATTTAGAGTTTGTTTTTTGAGCATGCTCCGAATCAGGTTTCAGGTTTCAGTTATTAGTTCTTTGTGAAGTCTACGCTGACTTGTGTCGCCCCTTTAATCCGAGAAACGGGCAAGACTGCTTCAAACTTGACGGATTCACCACGGCTTACAGGCTGATGATCTTTCACCGGGAGTTCGAAGGTTTGGAGGACACTGCCACTTGAAGAAAGGAGATGCAGAGAAAGATAACCCCGGATAATACTGTTGGAAGTGTTCTTGAGCCGTCCCTTGACACTGACGATGCCGTTGGTCGGATGGAACTCTGCTTCCAGTGATTCCAAATCGGCAAACGACATTTCCATTTCAACCGGGGCTAAAACTTTTCCCTGCTTGGCAAGGGTTGTTTGATGTCCGCCAAACAATGATCCAAGGAGGATCATTGCTGAAAACATCAAGAAAATGCAAAGTCTTTTGGCCATGTTGGTTGCCCGTTGCATATAGCGACTGGTTGTTGTTTACAGCGGAACAACTGGGTTCCATTGCACGCATCATACACTTTTGAATATACTATCCGATAAATTTTTCTTTTACTAGAAACAAACACAGAATCTAGCGGGAATTTACTTGTGAAAAAGTCACAAAAAATAAGTGCAATTATTCACTGCCGTGGCACGCCATTATAGTGATACTATTCATAGTGAATAGACGTATATTACGTTTGTAAATTCAACTTTATGGGTAATAGTTTTTGTTTGGAAAAGGAAGGGGGAAATGATAGAGTAAAAGTTTGCTATGAAGTTTTTCTTGTTGCCCTAATTGAGGGTGTTATCTGGAGATTGAAAATGAAAAAAGCCCAGCTCATAATCTGTTTTTTATTACTTCAGTTTTTTGTCTGTCTGTCACCCGCTTTTGCCGGCTCTAGTGTCAAAGGAGCGGTAATAAACGTTCCTGGTAAAATAGACAAAAGCGTCAATGTCGCCATCGGCAAGAACAGTACTGCAGATCAGAGTTCCATAAAGCTGAAAAATCTCGATATGGGTGGAGCGGTTGTAAATACCGATCGGGGTAAACAGAATGTCAATGTTGCTGTGGGTAACAAAGCCAAGGCAACCCAGGCTTCCACCAAATTAGGCGGGAAACTGCGGGGTGCGGTTGTAAACACCAATTTAGTGGACAAGAATGTCAATGTTGCGGTTGGCAATAAGGTCAAAGCAAGCCAGGCATCAATCATCACCAAAGGTAGCAATGTTACCGGAGTGCTTGCCAATACAGCGATTGGTAAAAACGCAGTCAATGTCGGGGTTGGTAACAGGGTTGATGCTGATCAGACCTCAATCCGCATGGAAAACAGCCGGTTAACCGGTGTGGTGGCCAATACCTCCGTTGTTGGAAATGCCGTAAATGTCGGGGTTGGCAATCAGGTCAAGGCTGGGCAAGCATCTGTACTGATGAAAAACAGTAAAACGACCGGGGCGGTTTTAAACACGACTGTTGGCCAGAACATGGTCAATGTCGGCGTCGGCAATAAAATAGAGGCTAACCAGGGCACGGTCCGGATGACCGGCAGTACAGTTCAAGGTGCAGTAGTCAATACGGCTGTAGGCCAGAATCTGGTTAATGTTGGGGTTGGCAATAGAGTTGAGGCCTCTCAAGCCTCGGTCAAGATGACCGATAGCACCGTAAAAGGAGCCGTAGTCAATACAGCTGTTGGCCAGAATCTGGTTAATGTCGCTGTAGGCAATCGGGCCGAGGCCCGCCAGGTTGCCACCAGCCTGGAAAACTCCAAAGTTAAGGGAGCAATTGTTAATACAGCCGTGGGCCAAAACTTGGTAAACGTGGCTGTTGGTAATAGGGTAGAGGCCAACCAGGCTGCCACCAAAATGAAGAACAGTAGTTTGACTGGAGCCGCGGTTAACACTATTGGCGCCCTAGGGGCAGTCAATGTGGCGGTTGGCAATCGCGCTGAGGCTAATCAGGCGGCGGTTAAAATGGAAAACTCTAAAGTCAAAGGTGCACTGGTCAATACTGTGATCGGTGGAGCAATCAATGTCGGTGTCGGCAATCGGGCCGAGGCGAACCAGGCTGCGGTGAAGATGAAGAACAGTAATCTTAAAGGGAATGCGATTAATACGGTCGGCGGCGCTGGTCTGAATGTGGCTGTAGGTAATCGGGTGGAAGCGAACCAGGCTGCCGTTAAAATGGAGAACAGTAATCTCAAAGGTAACGTGGTTAACACTGTTGTTGGAGCAGGTTTGAATGTGGCGGTAGGAAATCGGACCGAGGCTAATCAGGCTACGCTGAAGATGAAGAACAGTAATCTTAAAGGGAATGTGATTAATACCGTGGGCGGCGCTGGTCTGAATGTTGCTGTGGGTAATCGGGTGGAAGCGAATCAGGCTGCCGTCAAAATGGAGAACAGTAATCTCAAAGGAAACGTGGTTAACACGGTCGCTGGCGCTGGTCTGAATGTGGCGGTAGGCAATCGGGCCGAGGCGAACCAGGCTGCGGTGAAGATGAAGAACAGTAATGTAAAGGGCAATTTGGTCAATACGGTTGCTGGCGCCGGTCTGAATGTTGCGGTAGGCAATCGGGTGGAAGCAAATCAGGCTGCCGTCAAAATGGAGAATAGTAATCTTAAGGGGAATATAGTTAACACTGTCGCCGGCGCAGGGTTGAACGTAGCGGTGGGCAATCGGGCCGAGGCTAATCAGGCTGCGGTGAAAATGAAGAATAGTAATGTCAGGGGCAATGTGACCAACACTGTTGCCGGTGCGGCCTTGAATGTGGCTGTCGGCAATCGGGCGGAGGCGAACCAGGCCGCGACGAAAATAACCAACAGTGATGTAAGGGGGAATATTACTAATACAGTCGCTGGTGCGGCCCTGAATATAGCTGTAGGTAACCGGGTCGAGGCGAATCAGGCCGCGACGAAAATAACCAATAGTAACGTCAGGGGTAATATAAAGAACACCGTTGGCGGGGCCGCTCTTAACATTGCCGTAGGCAACCGTACGGAAGCAAATATGGGTTCTACCAAAATAAGTAATAGTAATGTGCGTGGCAATATCACCAACACGGTAGCAGGTGGGGCCTTAAATGTGGCCGCCGGTAACAGAGCCAAGGCAAATATGGGTTCTGTGATTGTTGAAAACAGCAGTGTTGCCGGTAATATATCAACCAGGGTAAAAGGTGGAGCCGCACTAAACATTGCGGTTGGTTCAAGGGCTGAGGCAAATTCCGGCGCTGTTATCATCAAAAACGGTAGTAGTGTCGGTGGAAATATTGCTGTTACCTCGGGTAAGGGTATCACCGTCAATGATGTGGACAGCCCAATAAGTTTTGGTCAGAACGTCAATGTTGCTATAGGAAGTGGTAAGTCCAATAAAAACTCTGTAATCATGAAGTAATACAACTAAAATAGTCAATTAATTAAGCCAACCAAACAAAAGGAGAAGCAAATGAAGAAAGTCATTGTCGCCGTCGCTGCAGTAAGTCTGGTGGTCGGTTTTTCTACCATCTCGTATGGGAAGTCCGATATTAAAGGTACGATCAGTAATAAGGCCAGAGTCAGTAAATCAGCCAACGTTGCCATCGGTAAAGGTGCTAAAGCCAGAATGGGTACGGTGGCTGTCAAGAACTCAAGCATCAAGGGTACGGTTTCCAACAAAGCCCGGATAGGCAAGTCAGCCAACGTTGCCATCGGCAAGGGCGCTACTGCCAATATGGGTTCTGTTACCATGAAAAACAGCTCCGTAAAAGGCACCGTCTCTAACAAAGCCCGAATTGGCAAGTCAGCCAACGTTGCCATCGGCAAAGGCGCTACCGCCAATATGGGTGCCGTCACCATGAAAGGCAGTTCCGTAAAAGGCACCGTCTCTAACAAAGCCCGAATCGGTAAATCAGCGAACGTTGCCATCGGTAAAGGCGCTACCGCTAATATGGGTGCTGTCACCATGAAAGGTAGTTCCGTAAAGGGCACTGTCAGTAACAAAGCCCGAATCGGTAAATCAGCTAACGTTGCCATCGGTAAAGGCGCTACCGCCAATATGGGTGCCGTTACCATGAAAAACAGCTCTGTAAAAGGCACTGTCAGCAACAAGGCCCGAATCGGCAAGTCAGCTAACGTTGCCATCGGTAAAGGCGCTACCGCCAATATGGGCGCTGTCACCATGAAAGGGGCCAGAATTGGCGGAACGGTTTCCAACAAGGCCAGGGTAAGTAAATCAGCCAACGTTGCGATTGGTAAGGGTGCTACCGCCAATATGGGCGCGGTAACCATCAAAAACGCTAACGTAAAAGGCACCATTTCTAATCAGGCCAGGGTAGACAAGTCAGCTAATGTTGCCATTGGTGCTGGTTCGGAAGCCAGTATGGGTTCAGTTACGGTTGAATAGCAACCCTGCTTAATTGCTTAATTCTAATTGGCCTGGCAAGACGAGTTTGTCTTGCCAGGCCAATGTGTTATAATCACATTACTTATTTTGTTGTTACAGCCTATTTTCTTAGTTACCTGGAGTTTTGATCATGAAAACAATTATTTCTTTTACTCTGTTGGCAGTCTTTTTAATTCTGGGTCATACCATCGTTTTTGCCGGCGACCTTGACGATGGAATCTCAAAGTTCAGCGATGATAGCATTTCGAGTTATGACAATATGGGGAAGGCTGATAAGAACATCAAATTTATCATTATGAATTCCAAGTCAAGGGCCAAGGTAGCTGAGAAGGCGGGTGGTGGCGGCAGCACTACGACTGGGAAAACCACTGGTGACAACAACAGAAACAGTGTTGTCATGGGAGCAGGCAGTAAAATCCTTGGCGATGTTATAATTGTTGATGAGAGTAAGAACTAGTACAGTAGACCGGTTGATTTTCGTTCAGGATTGAGACCGCCCATAAATACAGATTGTTTAATAACATCGAATTTCTTTTAAAAAGGCCGTATCCCGACAATTAGGGACTCGGCCTTTTTCCTATTCACAGGACCCATAATTATGAGTGAAAAATCTACCTTGGGATTTGAAAGTAATCTTATTCCGGTAATGCGGGAGGGCGTTGAAGTGGTCAAAATGATCTGCTTCGGAAAGCTGAGTGCATCACTGGTTGCGAGATATCCGCATCAGAATAAAAAATACTGCAGCATGCTTACCGGCGCGGTGATTAATAAAATATTCGGCACTCCTAATAACCAGGAACCTTTCGCCTCTTTC
>DAOVJK010000140.1 GCA_030673265.1 Pseudomonadota bacterium
AGCTTGTCAATATCGATGCCTTTCAGGGCATTTTCGTGAAAATATACTTCCTGGCCGCCATCCACTACTATAAAGCCGAATGATTCGACGGGGGAAACGGTCTTAATGGTTCCACCTGACTGGGTCGATCCTTCCGGCTCAGGGCTCTTCATGCTCTGTTTCTTCTTGCGCTGCATCTCTTTCAGTTGCATGCCCAGGTTGTCAAATGCTTTGACCAGCAACGGTTTAACAGATTCTCCCTTTCTCTTGACCACAACGGTTCCATCCGGAATGGTGGCAATCAGTCTTACCTCATAGCCGCCTTCCCGGTGATTCGAAGTGCCCTCGATAGCGACTCTCAGGTTATGAACCAGCCCGGCATGATGGCGGACTAAACGGTCCCTTTCAACATCAATCTTGGTCTGCCATGATTTACGGATTTCAACATGACGTCCTTCAACCTGAAGCTCCATATAGATACCTCCGTTAGGGTTTATGAACAACAACCACGTTGAGTAGTTGCCAGTTCACAAGGCTTTTGTAATATAATAACATAAAAAATGGGACAAAAAACACAATACAATCGAGATATTTTAAGCAGGTGGGGCGTGGTGGCTTTTTAGGCGGGAAATCAGGTAGATAATTTTAAGCAATTTGCTAGACTCTTCAGCCGTTTTCTTTCCAGGGAGGCGATGGACGATGTTTTGGTATTTTGCTGACATAATTGGCTAACTGGGCTATTGTTATTGATAATGATTATCGAATTTGTATGGCTGACTAAATTTGTAATGACGATATGGTGATAGCATGAGTGATAAAAAACATAAAAAAGATAAAAAAAAGATTAAAGACCAGTGTTGTGACAAATATGTCAAAAAGGGTAAGCATTGTAGTAAATGTCCTCTTCGGGCAGGGTGTAAGTTACCTGAATGACGAGATCGTGGTTGTTGGAGTTTGCCCTGAGGGGTAATACTAATATATACTTTTGATGTTGGTGTAGTTAGGCTTGGTTCAGAATCAAATTATAGTAAGGAATTAAGACGGTGAACTATGAAGTGGAAAGCATTATTCAAGGGGGTCAATAGTCTGAGCACGGAGGAGGCGAAGGCCTTTATTGCGGCTAGATTGGCAGTCGATTATCAGTTGCTGGATGTCAGACAACCCCAAGAGTATGAAAATGAACATTTGCCCGGCGCTCTGCTGATTCCTATTAAACAGTTGCCGGAGGAGCTTGCTGGCCTCGATCGTAAAAAACCGCTATTGGTTTATTGTGCCGTGGGGGGGCGGAGCAGGGCCGCCGCGCAGTTCTTGGCCGGTCAGGGGTTTGAAGAGGTGTATAACATTAGTGGCGGGATCAAGAAGTGGCAGGGAGGTAAGGCCACAGGCCCGGAGCTGACTGGTCTTGATCTGATTGACGCCGAGGCAGACTTTAAAAATGGTCTGACGCTCTCTTATGCTCTTGAGGACGGGTTACAGCAATTTTATGCCCGGCTGGCAGAAAAGATTGAAAACAGTGAGCAGAAAATCCTTCTAAGCAGATTGGCCGGCTTCGAGGATAAGCATAAGGCTTGGCTGGCCAAGGAATTCAGTCTTTTAACTGAAGATGATTCCTTGCCATCGACGCCCCAGGGCGATAAGGCAGTCATGGAAGGTGGCCGGTCGGTGCAGCAATTTTTGGCCAGGGTCCGGCCGGAGTTTTTGACCTTGGAAGATATCTTCGATATGGCCATGATGTTTGAAACCCAGGCCATGGATCTGTACAGCCGCCTTGCTCGGCAGGCTCAAGATGATTCGAGCAGAGAATTGTTTTTGCGGCTGGTGGATGAGGAAAAGATGCACCTCGGCTATCTTGAAGAAGAGTATGGGCGGATGATGGGCTAGCCTGAATATTTCATAAGCCGATACAGCCATATAGCACCCATCAGGGGGATTATACAGACCTTGTAGAGTAGGTGTTTCGTATACTAGAAGGATCGAGTCTCCCCCTGGTCTCTTATCTGCTCAAACGCCTTACAGATTGTTTATCGGGTTTCGCTACCGGGTGTCCTCGACCAGTGAAATACCCAGAGGCTGGTTTGGCTACGTAGTGGTTCGATTTTTCGTTTTGATTTATTTAACTGGGTCAGACTGGATTATGACGGTTGAATGCTGTTTTAAGAGTTGGCGACATACTAAAGAACTCTTATTGTTTCAATAAGTTAGTGCGGTCAGGAAAGTTTGATTAGTGAATAAACATTGAATGGCCTTGCTTCTTAAATCGTTGCCTGAGGAGAATATGATATGAAGATCGGGATGGTAGGTCTTGGCAGGATGGGCATGAATATGGCCAAGCGGTTGTTGCAGGGCGGCCATCAGGTGGTGGCCTACAACCGTTCTGCGGCGAAGACTGAGGCTCTGGCCAAGGATGGGGCTGAAGCAAGTTTCTCTCTGGCGGAACTGGTCGGGAAACTTGATGGGCGCAAGGTTGTTTGGTTGATGTTGCCGGCCGGGCAGACGGTTGAGGAGCATATCGACCAGCTTATTGAGTTGTTGGCCCCTGGCGACATTATTATTGAGGGCGGCAATTCATATTTTAAAGATGATATCAGGCGGGCAGAAAAGGTGGCCGCCCATGATTTGCATTATGTGGATGCCGGGGTCAGTGGCGGCATCTGGGGCCTTAAGGTCGGTTACTGTACGATGGTTGGCGGTCGGCGCGAGGATTTCGACTACCTGGAGCCGATCTTCAAGACTCTGGCTCCGGCTGAAGGCTATATGTATTGCGGCCCGACCGGCGCCGGTCACTTTGTCAAGATGGTCCATAACGGGATTGAGTACGGGATGATGCAGGCCTATGGCGAGGGCTTCGCCCTGATTGAGGCATCGGAATACAAACAGGTTGATTTCGGTGATCTGTCGCGGTTATGGAACCAGGGCAGTGTTATTCGCTCCTGGCTTCTGGAACTTCTCGAAAGGGCCTTTGACGATGATCCGAAACTTGCTGAACTGCAAGGTTATGTTGATGATTCCGGCGAGGGCCGTTGGACTGTTTTGCAGGCCGTGGAAAGCGGGGTCTCGGCCCCGGTAATAACCAGTGCCCTGTTCCGCCGTTTCGAATCCCGGCAGTCGGACGCCTTTGAGAACCGGGTGCTGGCTGCGCTGCGCCAGCAGTTTGGCGGCCATGCGGTTCAGAAAAAGAATAAATAGTAGAAGGTATCTTAAGTTACTTAACTTCCCTGCCTGGGCGAAAAGTTAAGTAAGGAGGTTGTTTTGGGGGCCAACAAAATTTCAGAAGATGTTCGCGCAAGTGATGCGCCTGCCTGCAGCCTGATCCCAGATAATCTGGATCCATGTCTGATCGTCATTTTCGGCGCCACCGGCGATTTGACCGCCCGCAAACTTATTCCCGCCCTTTTTGATCTCTTTGTCGATGGCAATCTGCCCCGGCCCTGCTCTATAATCGGTTGCGGTCGCACTTCTTTAACCAGTGACGAGTTCCGGCAAAGACTGAAGAGTAAATGTTCGTCCGAACTTACGGCCCAGTCCCGCTGGGATGAATTTGCGTCTCTGCTTCATTACCGGACCATTCAATACGATGCGGCGGCGACCTATGAAGCCCTGGCGATTTTTTTGCGGGAGCTTGATCAGCAGGTTGGAACTTCCGGTAATATCATCTTTGATCTGGCCGTGCCCCCCGAGCTCTATCCGGTGATTGCCGGGAGACTGAGCGAGGCCGGTCTGGCGGCGGAAAATGAGCAGGGCAAGGGGTGGGCCAGGATCATTATCGAGAAACCGTTCGGCCATGATCTTGCCAGTGCGAAAGTGCTTGATGAAACTCTGCATCAGGGCTTCAAGGAGCACCAGATATTTCGTATAGACCATTATCTGGCCAAGGAAACGGTGCAGAATACGATGATGTTCCGGTTTGCCAACAGCATTTTCGAACCGCGCTGGAATCGGAATTATATCGACTATGTGGGCATCGTTGCAGCTGAGGATCTGGGGGTAGGCACCAGGGCTGGTTATTATGAACAGGCCGGGGCGGTTCGTGACATGTTTCAAAACCATCTGTTGCAGTTGCTGGCCATGATCGCCATGGAGCCTCCTGCCAGCTTTTCAGCCAGACAGATCAGGGATGAGAAAATCAAATTGTTGAAATGCCTCCGGCCGTTCAGCGCCCCTGGCCAGGAAGACGCTCTGGTTCTGGGGCAGTACGGGCCGGGTAAAATTAATGGCCAGGATGTTGCCGGTTATCGGCAGGAAGCAGGGGTGGCGCCGGATTCTTTGACCCCGACCTTTGCTATGATGCGGGTTTCTCTGGATAACTGGCGCTGGCAGGGCGTGCCTTTCTATCTGGTCTCGGGCAAAAGACTGGCCCGCAAAGACACCAGGATGGTCATCCAGTTTAAAGAGGTGCCGCACTCAATGTTCAGAGGGGTTCTTGGGGATCAGATCGGGGCTAATCGGTTGACATTCGGGGTTTTCCCCGAAGAGGGAATTCGTCTATCCTTTCAGGCCAAGGTGCCGGGGCCGAGGATTTGTCTGCGCACCACCGATCTTGGCTTTAAATTTTATGAAGATTTTTCCGGGCCGGTATTGGCCGCCTATGAGAAAGTTTTGCTGGATTGTATGCAGGGCGAGCAGATGTTCTTCTGGCGGCAGGATGGTGTCGAGCTGGCCTGGGAGTTTCTTGACCCGATCCTTGAGGTTTGTGAGCAGTGTTCTGACCGGGGGCGGCAGCTGAAGTTCTATGAGGCCGGTAGTTGGGGGCCGAAAGAGGTTCGGGGGCTGCTAAGCAGTTTGATGGATTGATGAATTGTGATCTGTATTTCGTACTCTTCCGAAGAGATGGTTCCTTTAGATGAATCAAGAACTGTATGAAGCGGTGGATATCGAGGGGCTTTGTCAGCGGGCGGCGGAACTGATCCTTGCTGCCGGCCGGCAGGCTATCCAACAACGTGGCCGTTTTACATTGGTCCTGACCGGTGGCCGGACGGTGCAGAACCTCTATAAATATCTGGTGGGGCGCGGTTCCGGGCCGGATATCAAGGAAGTTTTAGGCAGTACCGATTTTTTTCTGGGCGATGAACGGTGGGTGGCTGAAGATCATCCCGACAGTAATGGCGCCATGGCCCGGCGCTTACTGCTTGAACCGTTGGGGATTGCTGATAGTCGAATTTTCCTGATTCCGACCGGCCTTGCTTCGCCG
Source organism: Pseudomonadota bacterium (assembly GCA_030673265.1). GTDB lineage: Bacteria > Desulfobacterota > Desulfobulbia > Desulfobulbales > JAGXFP01 > JAGXFP01. The sequence continues at coordinate 5,168 of DAOVJK010000140.1, forward strand.
GCGGCGGGTGCGGCTGATTATGAAAAGACCTTGCGCAGTTTCTTCGCCAAGGAGTTGGCCGGGGGTGACAAATTGCCGGAGTTCGATCTGATCCTGCTCGGCATGGGTAATGATGGGCATGTGGCCTCCATTTTCCCTGGCACTGGAGCCTTGCAGGAAAAGGAGCGCTGGGTGACGACTTCATTTCCGCCTTATCTTGCTCCAGCGGTTGACCGGATAACCATGACCATGCCGGTTCTTAACCGGGCCAGGGAGATTCTACTCATGGTAACCGGCAGGGAAAAACAGGCAATTACCCGTAAGATCATGGCGGAGCCGCTGGCAGCCGCTGAGCTTTATCCGGCAGGCTTGCTAAAGTCTTCCGGGAGGATTAGCTGGTTGCTAGCTGATAATTGAATTGGCTGATATTTAGACAATTTAAAGAAGTCGGAAGCGAATAAAAAAGGATAAAAGGAGGGTTTCATGGTCAGGAAAATTATTATGTTGGTATCTTTGCTGATCTGTACGTTTTTATTTATCACTCAGGTGGTGGCTGGCGATTTATGTGAGGAAAGCACCAACACGGTATGCATAGGTTGTCATAATGCCGATCGAGTCTGTGAAAATCTGGGCGCCTCGGCAAAAACCTGGAAGGATATTCTGGAGTGGATGGTGGCCAATGGCGCCGAACTCGAAGAGGATGAGGTCGAGGCGCTGGTCAAATGTTTCAGCGAACCATCGGCAGGAGCCAAAGCCGCTTGTGGTAAGTAAAAAGCAGACTATCTGTTCGCTGTATTAATCGTGAATATTGTCTGGCAAGTCACCGGGCAGATTAATCGGCAGGATCGCTGGTTTGCTCCAGGACTGCTGAGGACTGACGCCTTAATCCTGAATATGTCATAGGTGCTTAGGTGCCACGAACTAGGCGAAGATACTCCGCTTCGCTGTTGTCGTAGTCTAGTCGATCTCCGGAAGATTCGTGACTATGGGTTCCCGAAGGGGAGTGAGTTTTTTAAAAACTATTCGTAAAAACCTGCACTTAATACGTTCAGAACTATTATTTCGTAATAAACGTATTAACTGACTGGAACTTGCACCGGTAATTTTTCCTTGTGAAAGCTATTATGCCAGATTCAGGTAAGGTATGACTTCTTTGCAGATACTCGTTATTGCCGGTGTTGCTCTCGGTTCGCTGTTTATCACCGCCGCCCTTTTTCTCCATATGAGCGCCGTCCGGCGGATTCCCGAGACGCTTCATTCCAAATGGCGGCTCATTGCGGTCTTGATGGCCTTTTTCCTGATTAGTTATTTGTGTTATCTTTTTATTTATCTGCGGCAGCTGGAATTCCCCGTGGAAATAATTAACGCGACCGTTTTCTTTGGTGGTGGCTTTTTTGTCTTCCTGGTTACTGGTATTACCCTGCGAGCTCTGCAACAGGTTGTTGCCCATGAGCGGCAATTGTATATCATCAATGAGGCCTTGCAGCGGAGCCATTACGAGTTGATGCAGGCCTATGATTCAACCATCGAGGGCTGGGGCCACGCCCTTGAATTGCGTGATCAGGAAACCCAGGGTCACACCCAGCGGGTGGCCCGGATGACCCGGGAAATTGCCCGGCAGTTCGGTTTACGGCAAGACCAGCTCGTCCATGTCACCCGAGGTGCCCTGTTGCATGATATCGGCAAAATGGCCATCGCCGACAGCATCCTGATGAAGGACGGGGCGTTGACCGATGAAGAACGGGTCTTGATGCAAGAGCACCCGGTTGCCGCTTACGAAATGCTCTCGAAAATCGCCTACCTGAAGCCTGCTCTGGATATCCCCTATTGCCATCACGAACGTTGGGATGGTAGCGGATACCCCGGTGGTTTACAGGGTAATCAGATCCCGTTGGCCGCTAGAATTTTTGCGGTTGCCGATACCTGGGATGCCCTGGCCCACGATCGGCGCTACCACCAGGCCTGGCCCAGGGAAGAGGTCTGCGCACACATCAAAGCACGGGCCGGCTCTCATTTTGACCCCGAGGTGGTTGAGGTTTTTCTGAAGATGGATCTTTGTCGGGAAAATAGTGTTAGAGAATAAAAGAGGGTTTGGGCCCAGGCTCCTTTCATGCAATACTTTAGTAAGTATTAATTGAAAAAGGGCTGGGAGGTGAGATTCCGAATGAAACTTGCCGATAAACTGGGAGTGGCCGGCAAGAGGTTCTCATTGATTGGGATTTAACTCCGCAGAAGGCCTTTGGCATTTTCGAAAG
>DAOVJK010000272.1 GCA_030673265.1 Pseudomonadota bacterium
TAAATTAAAAGAAAAAAAAGGTTCAACACCACAACAACAAGCAATAACACCGGGAAGTCCCGGCGAAAAACAACTCTTATCAGCCAGCAGCTTTGATAGTTGCTCTGGCCTCGACAGGATCGATCTTAACGCCGGGTCCCATGGTAGTAGACAGGCTTATTCCCTTAAAATAGATCCCTTTAGAGGAGGATGGTTTAAGTTGAACCAAACGATCGAGAAAAGCATAAAGATTCTGGCGGAGCTTATCGAAACCAAAGGAAGAACGACCGAACATGGCATGCACAATACCAGATTTATCAACTTTAAAGTCAACCTTACCACTCTTGATTTCAGCAACAACTCGACCGACATCAAAGGTAACCGTTCCAAGTTTAGCGTTGGGCATAAGATTACGGGGTCCAAGCACACGACCTATCTTACCAACAGTTCCCATCATATCCGGCGTAGCAATGGTTTTATCAAACTCCAACCAACCGCCCTTAATCTTCTCAACAAATTCGTCGCCACCGGCATAGTCGGCACCAGCATCAAGGGCTTCCTGAACTTTCTCCCCTTTAGCGAAGACCAGAACTCGCTCGGTTTTACCAGTACCGTTCGGTAAAACGATACTACTTCTGACCATCTGGTCAGCATGACGCGGATCAACACCCAAACGCACAGCTATATCAACCGATTCATCAAATTTTGTAAATTTACCCTTCAGTGCCAGTTCAAGACCTTCATCAATAAAGTATGCTTTTTCAGAATCGACCTCACTGACTTTCTGCCGGTAATTCTTTCCTCTTTTCGCCATGGTAACTACTCCACTAACTGATAAAACAGATTATAAAAAGGCCATATACAAGCCAGGCCGTCGTAAAAAGGCCAGTACTAATCGACAACAGTAATCCCGCAACTCCGGGCAGTTCCCTCGACTATCTTGGCAGCCGCCTCAATATCGTACGCGTTAAGGTCAGGCATTTTAATCTCGGCAATCTCCCGGACTTTATCACGGGAAATCTGCGCCACTCTCTCACGCTTGGGATTACTCGAACCACCCTTTAAACCGGCTGCCTTCAAAAGTAATTTTGCAGCTGGAGGGGTCTTGGTGATGAATGAAAAAGAGCGATCGACGTAAACGGTGATCACTACCGGAATTATCATATCACCTTTATCCTGGGTCTTGGCGTTATAAGCTTTACAAAACTCCATGATATTGACACCGTGCTGGCCCAGGGCAGGCCCAATAGGCGGAGAAGGATTCGCCTTACCTGCCTGAATCTGTAATTTTATATAGCCCTGAATCTTTTTAGCCATCATCTTCTCCTATAATCCAACTTGATTATTCTACACTTAATATGTTGCGGTCAGACGCCTAACCCTTAACGACCTGAACGAATTCGAGTTCAACCGGAGTCTCTCGACCGAATATTGATACCATTACCTTAACCCGACCCTTCTCAGGAAAAACTTCATCAACAACCCCTTGAAAATTTGCAAAGGGTCCGTCGGTAACCCTGACGGAATCGCCAACCTCATACATAACTTTCGGTTTCGGCTTAAGAGCCCCGTCTTTGATGCGGCCAATGATCTTCATGGCCTCATCGTCAGACAGTGCCTGCGGATGCAAATCATCACCGACAAAACTGGTTACCTTGGGGGTGTCACGGATTATATGCCAGGTGTCATCGTTAAGATCGACATTAAGCAACATATATCCGGGGAAAAACTTGCGGGCGGAGGTCTTCTTGGATCCCTTGACCATTTCAACCACCTGTTCGGTCGGAACTAAAATTTCGCCGAAAAACTCCTCCTGTCCAGCATTTTTAATTCTCTCCTGCAACGCAATCTTGACCTGTTCCTCAAAGCCTGAATAAGTATGCAGTATGTACCATGCTCGAGCCATAGGATTTACTTATTTAACCCCGCATTAAATTTTAATTTAAGATAAGACTGACAAGCTTACCAACTACAAGGTCTACGGACCCCAAATACAGGGCCATTATCGTAGTAAATACGATGACAACCATTGCCGAAGCGGCGGTATTTTTCTTGTTCGGCCATGCTATCTTGCCAAATTCTTTTTTTACCTCACTCGTAAACTCACTAACTTGCGAAAGTTTAAAACCATTTACCGGTTTGTCGACAATCTTTTCGCTCTTTCGTTTACGAGGAAGGTTCGCCTTATTCTCAGTCATAAAAAAACTCTCTAAAATAAAAACTGCCCAACAACAATAATCCTGCCAATCAGCTTCTTAAGAAAACGTTTTCGCTGTTTATTCGCCTAACCCAAGACGATATAACTTTGAAACTGGCAGGCCAGGAGGGATTCGAACCCCCAGCCCTCGGATTTGGAGTCCGATGCTCTACCAATTAGAGCTACTGGCCTCTATCACCATAACGTTACTTAGTTTCTTTATGAAGTGTGTGACTTCGACAGAAACGGCAGTATTTTTTTAACTCCAATTTATTGGGCGTTTTACGTTTATTCTTAGTCGTCGTATAATTGCGCTGTTTACAATCAGTACAGCCCAGTGTGATAATGTCTCTCATTTTCCCTGCCAATATAACTGACAATCAGCGTTAGCTTAATAAACAAGCAAAAACTGATAGCCAAGATTTATCTAAATGTGTTGATAATTACTCTACAATCTGATTGATAACACCAGCGCCAACAGTCCGACCACCCTCGCGAATTGCAAAACGCAGGCCGTCTTCCATAGCGATCGGAGTGATAAGGGTACCCTCGATAGTGACATTGTCACCGGGCATAACCATCTCGACGCCATCTGCCAAAGTCACGACACCGGTCACATCCGTGGTCCGGAAATAAAACTGGGGACGATAGCCATTAAAAAACGGAGTATGACGACCACCTTCCTCTTTACTCAAAATATAGCATTCCGCCTTGAACTTCGTATGGGGGGTAATGCTACCCGGCGCAGCCAATACCTGACCACGCTGAATATCTTCACGCTTGGTGCCACGGAGCAGGATCCCGACGTTATCACCAGCCAGACCTTCATCTAAAAGCTTACGGAACATCTCAACGCCGGTAACCGTGGTTTTAACTGTATCGGTAATTCCGACGATCTCGATTTCCTCGCCGACTTTGATAACACCGCGCTCGATACGACCGGTGGCTACCGTGCCACGACCGGATATGGAAAAAACATCCTCAACCGGCATCAGGAAAGTCTTATCAACGTCGCGTTTTGGCTCAGGGATGAAATTATCACAAGCTTCGATCAGTTCGAAAATGCACTTGTTAGCAGCTTCATCTTCCGGATTTTCCAGAGCCTTCAAAGCACTGCCCTGAATAATCGGAGTATCGTCCCCCGCGAACTCGTATTTATCGAGTAGCTCACGCAGCTCCATATCTACCAGCTCCAGAAGCTCTTCATCGTCAACCTGATCACATTTGTTCATGAATACGACCACGGAAGGAACACCTACCTGACGGGCCAGAAGAATGTGCTCCCGGGTCTGAGGCATCGGACCATCGGTGGCAGCAACCACCAGAATCGCACCGTCCATCTGGGCGGCACCGGTGATCATGTTCTTAATGTAATCAGCATGACCGGGACAATCAACATGGGCATAATGACGTTTTTCAGACTCATACTCCACATGGGCGGTGGCAATAGTAATGCCACGCTCTTTCTCTTCAGGAGCCTTGTCAATCTCATCGAAGTTAGTGGCATCGGCCAGACCCTTGGTCGCCAAGACCCGGGTAATCGCCGAGGTCAGAGTTGTTTTGCCATGATCAATGTGACCAATTGTGCCGATATTTACGTGCGGCTTACTTCTTTCGAATTTTTCCTTTGCCATGACAAATCTCCTCTGCCCTGATTTTCAATAATTATTTTCACGAAACAGGTCTCTCTAGACCAAAGATCAAGAAAAACTGAGCCAAACTATGGAGCCCACGACCGGATTTGAACCGGTGACTTCTTCCTTACCAAGGAAGTACTCTACCGACTGAGTTACGTGGGCAACTAGAAGCTCTTATCTATGAAACAAGCCCCCTCTTAATGAGGCGGCCCAAAACAACTCTGGAGCGGGAAACGGGTTTCGAACCCGCGACCCTCAGCTTGGAAGGCTGATGCTCTACCAATTGAGCTATTCCCGCTTTTTAATAAAAAAACTTACTTATAAAAAAGCCAAGCACCTCGCCAACGAAAAGCCTGGCGGGAAAATCAATGGTGGAGGGGGGAGGATTTGAACCTCCGAAGGCTTCGCCGACAGATTTACAGTCTGTTCCCTTTGACCACTCGGGAACCCCTCCA
>DAOVJK010000090.1 GCA_030673265.1 Pseudomonadota bacterium
GTCCTAAAGGGCTTGTTTGTTCAAAGGCCGCTTTGATTGCGCCAGCTTTACGCCACTTGTCCCGCAAAGAAGGCCAGTTCATCAAGTAGTAACCAGCCCTTTCTTCTGGTTTAGCATTATTTTTACGGAGCCGATCTGGAAGATAAACCTGAGATGTTTTCATCAAACATATTCCCATGCGGAGATACCGGCGAGCGATGCCAAAATCAGCGTGTTGGCCGGCGGCATCACGACGTTTATAGTCAGCCATCAGCTCGTCCGGGCCATGGAGGCCCATGTGTGAAGCTGATTGAACAATATAATCTTTGAGAATGCGATTACTGCGTTTGGCCACCTTGCCTATATATACCGAACCTTCCGGGCCACCGGTTTGCGTGACCCTGAGGACGATTCCTGCGTATGAGGTAAGGTTGTTAAGCGGCTTCTGCATATTTGGGTCGCCGATTTCGGCTGTTACCCCGGCGGCCAGAACTATGCCGATGCCGCGGACGCTTGTTAAAAATGCACCTTGGGTTTGGCTCAGCCAAACAGCTATTTCTTTTTCTACCTGATCAATGTTTTCTTGCAAACAGCGATGATGGGTAACGTGTTGGGCCAATGACAGTTGAAGGGTATCTACATACTCGTCTGTCGAAAGGGTTGACATTCGCCCCGATTATCCTTGATCATCTACTATGTCCCAATCACTAACAACCAATCTTTCTCGCCGGGAAAAACCACTGTAGAAGGGCGTATGAAAATCAGATCCAAGTTAATTATCGCCTTTCTGGCAACCTCGTTGCCTCTGTTACTAATCACCAACGGCCTGTTGTATACCCACGAACAAAAAGAAATCACCAAACAGATCTTCAACCACCTGCAATCGGTGGCCTCGATCCAGCACAACCGAACCCGCGGGATTATCTCTCAAAACATTGAACGCTGGCGCCTGGTGGCCAGCCGCACCCAGCTTCGTATCAGTCTGGCTGATTTCATCAAGGACCGGACAGAGAAACATCGGACCCGCATGAATAGCATCTTGGCAGACGCCCTGGTTCCCATAAGCGACTTCAGAAACATCAGCATCCTGGGCCTTGACGGAATCGTTATCGCCTCAACCGATATAGATAAAATCGGCCAAGACCATTCCGCAGAGCAATTTTTCACCCAAGGTAAAACGGGCAGCTGCGATACAGGCACCTGCGTTGACCTCTTCTTCCTCGACCAGAACCAGCAGCTCATGTCCCACCTTGCCGGGCCGCTTTACCTGAGCAATAAACTCATTGGCGTCCTGATCATCGAATCTTCGGTTGCTAATATCATCAGCTCGATAGGCGACTACACCGGTCTGGGCGAGACCGGCGAAACCATTCTGGCCAGGCATGACGAAAACGGCGACGCCCTCTTCATAACTCCGACCAGATTCAATCCGGATGCGGCCTTGAAAATGGTGGTCCCCAAGGAGGAAACCGACAAACCCATCACCCAGGTGTTCCTCGGCCTGCACGACATGCTGGTCGAGGCCGTTGACTACCGGGATGTCCCGGTGCTGGCTACGACCCGGCATGTGGAGGAAACCGACTGGGGCATTGTGGTGAAGATTGATACCGCCGAGGCCATGGCCCCGATAAAAAATATCCGCAACCTACTGACCGCCATCGGTCTTGCCGCCATCCTGCTCCTGCTCTTGCTATCTTTTTATCTGTCCAAAACCATCACCAGACCCATCAGCAGACTAACCAAGACGGCCAAAAATATTTCGGAAGGCGATTTGCATGACCAGGCCGACGAAAAAATGCGGGACGAAACCGGCATCCTGGCCCAGGCCTTCAACCGGATGACTGAAAACCTGATCGCCTCACATAAAAAACTAGAAAAGAAGATCGAGGAAATCAAGGTCAGAGAGAACGAAATTCGCCTTCTTTTAAACTCCACAGCCGAGGCAATCTACGGCATCGACCGCCACGGCAACTGCACCTTCTGCAATCCTTCCTGTCTGCACCTTCTCGGTTATGATCAGGAAAGCGACCTGCTCGGCAAACAGATGCATACACTCATGCATCACAGACGGCCGGACGGCAGCGAATACCCCCGCGAAGAGTGCAAGATCATGCAGGGCCTGCGCCAAGGCGAAGCAATACACGTTGACGACGAGGTCTTCTGGCGGGCGGACGCCACCTGTTTCTGGGCCGAATACTGGACCCATCCGGTTGAACAGGAAAACGAAAATCTGAAGAGCGTTGTCACCTTCATCGACATCAGCAAACGCCGCGCCTCCGATCAGGAAAGAGAAAAACTGAATACCCAGTTGCAACAGGCCCAGAAACTGGAAGCGGTCGGTACCCTGGCAGGCGGCATTGCCCACGACTTCAACAATATTCTGACCGCCATCCTGGGCTATGCGGATCTGGCCAAAATAAAACTGGCATCGGGCAGCGAGGTCACCGCCCACCTTGAGGAAGTGTTAAAGGCCGGGGGCCGGGCCCAGGAACTGGTTAAACAGATTCTGACTTTCAGCCGGCAGACCAAGGATGAGCGCAAACCTTTACAGATCCACCTGATTATCAAGGAGGCTTTAAAACTTCTCAGGGCCTCCATTCCTAAAACCATCGAATTCCGTGAAAATATTGATCAGAATTGCGGGATGGTGATGGCCGACCCGACCCAGATCCACCAGGTTATGATGAATCTCTGCACCAACGCCTATCAGGCCATGCGGGAAACAGGCGGCATCCTGGCCGTTGAGCTGTCACGGGTGGAGATAACCCAGGCCGACCAAAAGGTGGCCGGTCTTCACCTGCTGCCGGGCCCATATATCGAACTCCAGGTAAGTGACACCGGCCATGGCATGCCCCGGTCCCTGCAGGAAAGAATATTCGAACCTTACTTCACCACTAAGGACAAAGGGAAAGGAACCGGTATGGGCCTGGCCCTGGTGCACGGCATTGTGAAAAGTCATGAAGGTCACATAACGGTCTACAGCGAACCGGGCAAGGGCTCCAGTTTTCAAGTATATCTGCCGCGTATCGAGACAATCCCCCTCCACCCCGAAACCGAAATAAACCAGGCGATACCTACCGGGAATGAGAGGATACTGGTCATTGATGATGAGGATTTCATCGTCAACTTTGAACAACTGGCCTTAGAAGAATTCGGCTACCGTGTCACCGCGACCACCAGCAGCGTTGAGGCTTTGGAGATATTCAGCGAACAGCCTGAAAATTTTGACCTGATCATCACCGACATGACCATGCCCACCATGACCGGCGCCGAACTGGCCCAGAAAATACTGGCTGCCCGACCGGAAATCCCGATCATCCTCTGCACCGGCTTCAGTGAACTGATCAATGAACAGAAGGCCAAAGCCATCGGCATCCGTGAATATATAATGAAGCCGATTATTATCAGTGAAATAGCCCTGGCGGTCAGAAGGGTTCTGGATGAAAAACCGGGGCCGCCTGCCGGCAGGAGCTGAACGGCCCGATGTTCGGTTACGCAGAACTGCTTCGCGAACCGAAACAGGCCCTGGAAAAACGGCTCAAGCAGGAGAACAAGATCATGGCCTGCGCCAGAAGGTTTGCGACCAGCCCCCCCGTTACCAGTGGCCGGGTGGGTAAAGATAACCTGTTGCTATCCAATAAAAGAGCCGCCGATGTTTCATCGGCGGCTCTTTTTAGCGGTTATTAATGCTGCTCCTGGGTTCTTGATGACTGGAGTTGTTCATGCAGCTCTTTGATCTTTTGCGGTGACGAGAAACATTTTCTGTCCTGGCCGCATTGCCCCATAATTTCACAGAACTCAATAAATTCATCCATCAGTTTGGTGTTGACCTTGTTCTTATGCTGGATAATGAGAAGGGTCCTTTTCATGTCGACACCTTCAAGGCGCAGTTCTTTCAATTCCCCTCGCTCGATTTCACCGCAGACCGTCAGGTTTGAAAGACAGCCAAGGACATTGCCGGCCTGCACTGCTTTTTTTATTGCCTCTGTATGGCCCAGTTCCATGACCACGTTGAGATCCGTTACATATTTGCCCAGCTTTTTTTTGAAAATATAAGCTGTTCCGGAGCCCTTTTCCCGCATGACCCAAGTGCTGCTTTTCATGTCCCTGGCAAGGTTGAATTTATTGAACGCCGCCAAAGCATTATCCGGGTTGGCGATAATGACCAATTCATCAGCGAACCATGGGGTAACCCTGACCTGCTCATTGCTCACTTCACCCTCCACAAAACCAAGATCAACTTTTCTCTCAACAATAAGTTTCTCCGCAGCGCGAGTGTTGAAAATCTGGATAGCAATGTAGGCGTGGGGGTAAAGAGTCATAAAAGCGCTGGCCAGAGACGGCAGCACATAATTACCGATGGTTGAGCTGGCGACGATGTTCAGCGCCCCGGCTATGTTGCCTTCTTTTTCATTCATCAATGTGTATATGTTGTTTGCCTTGGAGATTGTTTCCCGGCATAGCGGCAAAAGATACCGGCCCCGATCATTGAGGAGCAGGGCTCGCCTGTCTCTGTCAAAGAGGGGGCCACCCAGCTGGCTCTCCAGCTCATTCAGGGCAAGGCTGACCGCGGATTGGCTAAGAAAAAGTCTTTTGCTGGCCCGAGTGACCTGTTGTTCCTCAACCACTGCAATAAAAATTTCAAGCTGTCGTAAGGTTATTGTCATGAAAGCCTCATCGTTTTTCCCTTTTATTCAAGCAGGTTACAGCCAAGTATTAATCAAATCAATACTAAACATTGTTTTTATAAATTTGATCTAATATTTATTTAATACTACATTGTGGTACTCTGACAGTCAAAAGAATTGGCACACCCGAAAAATCTCCTGGAGGATGTCTCCCCATGGAAAGTTACATAATGATAGGCTTCTCGGTTTTTTTAGGCGCCCTGTTTGTCGGGGGCGCAATTATCTGCTCCAAGATCCTGGCCTTCCATTCGCCGGAAGGCCAGCGTAAGGTGCAGCCCTATGAGTGTTCCGAGAATCCTATTGGCGATGCCCGGATCCGCTTTAAGGTCTCCTTTTATATTTTTGCCCTGCTCTTTTTACTCTTTGACATTGAATCCCTGTTTCTCTTCCCATGCATGAAAATCTTTAAATCGGTGGTGACCGGCCAGCATGGCAGCATCAGTCCGGTTGTTCTTTTCAGTGAATTGTTTGTTTTTGTTTTCATCCTTTTTGCCGGCCTTATCTATGCCTGGCGCAAGGGGGTTTTGACATGGGAGTAGGCGGCGCTTCAGGGGCAACCGAGCAGGTTGCTGAAATACTCGACAAATTTCCCGGCGGGATCAGGCTGGTTGACTCCATCGAATATCTGGTGGCCTGGGCCAGGGCCAACTCCCTCTGGCCGCTGGTCTATGGTACGGCCTGTTGCGCCATGGAAATGATGTCGGCGGGCTCCTCCCGGCACGACTGGGCCCGGTTCGGGGTTGAGGTTGCCAGGGCCACACCGCGCCAGGCCGACCTTATCGTGCTGGCCGGTACCATCGTCGAAAAAATGGGCACAAATCTGGTCACCCTCTACGAACAGATGCCGGCGCCCAAGTATGTCATTGCCATGGGCTCCTGCGCCATTTCCGGCGGCCCCTTTTACTATGACACCTATTCGGTGATCAAAGGCGGCGACCGGCTGATCCCGGTGGATGTCTATGTGCCCGGCTGCCCTCCCCGACCGGAGGCCTTGCTCTATGGCATCATGGAACTACAGGAAAAGATCAGAAAGGAGGGCCGCCGCAACCCCTGGAAGGTCGGCAAGGTGCTGGAAACTCCATTTGTTGATACCCACAGCCTGGCCAAGCAGGAATGGCTCACCCAAGAGGAAAAGAAAGAGGATGAGCAGCGCTTGGCCAGAGCGCGGTTCAAGGCCGAGAACCCGGATTACAAGCCGGCAAAACCGCAACGGCTTGCCAAAGAGAAATTTGCTGCAATGCCCAGGATACCGCCCAGGAAAAGCGGCTTTACCAACCCCTCCCTCCTGGCTGCGGTGCAAAGAGCTTTCCCCGAAGTCGCCCTTTTCCGGCAACCGGAGATTACCCCGGCCACGGTGGCGGATCTGGGTCCAGAATACATTCTTGATCTGGAAATTGGGCCTGAGCAATACCCAGATCTGGTGCGTTTTCTTAAAGAGGACCAGGAGCTTGGCATCGACCTCCTGCTGCAGGTGACAGCGGTGGACTGGCAAGACCATTTCGACGTCCTGGTCCAGCTGCTCTCCACCCGCCTTGGCCATAAAGTGTTTCTGCGCTGCCCGGTGAGCAAGGAGCAGCCTGAAATCAACACCATTTCAGATATTTTCAGGGGCGCGGAATGGCATGAACGGGAAGTGTTCGACCTGTTCGGCATTCGCTTCAGCGGCCATCCGGACATGCGGCGCATCTTTCTGCTGGATGATTTTCCCGGTTACCCCCTGCGCAAGGACTTTGCAGACCCGGAGCGGGTGGTAAAACGCCCCTATTGATATAGTTGATAGACCCAGATCCCTTATTACACGAATAGGATAAAAATGGAATTACAGCCTGTCGATAATCTCCCGGAAGGTTTTACAAGGGGGCTGAACAGCGATGAAACCTCGGAGGAATACTTCCTCAACATGGGTCCCCAGCACCCAAGCACCCATGGGGTCTTGCGGTTGGTGCTCAAGCTTGATGGCGAAAACGTGCTGGAGGTCGTACCGCATCTGGGCTACGTCCACCGCGGCATCGAAAAGCTGGCGGAAAGCCAGACCTACCTGCAGAATATCCACCTCACCGACCGGCTCGATTATCTCTCCAGCCATTTCAATAATCTCGGTTATTGCCTGGCGATGGAACAAGCCCTTGATATAGGGGTGCCGGAGCGGGGTGAATACATCAGGGTCATGGTCTGCGAGTTGCAGCGGATCCAGTCACACCTGCTCTGGTGGGGCGTGACGGGGATGGATCTCGGGGCAATCAGTACCTTTCTTTACGGATTCAAGGAGAGGGAAATGATCACCGACATCTTTGAAGAGATCTGCGGCGCCAGGCTGACCATGAATTTTTTCCGGCCGGGAGGATCCTTTGCTGATGTTCCCGATACTTTTATCCCAAGGGTCAAGAAGGTAATCGAACGGATGCACGTCGCCCTCGATGAGTACAATACCCTGCTGACCGACAACATCATTTTCCGGGAACGGACCAGGGCTATCGGCATTCTCAGCCGTGAAAAAGCCCTTTCCTACGGGTGTAGCGGCGGGGTACTGCGGGCCTCCGGCGTCAGCTATGACGTGCGCAGGAATGACCCCTATTCGATTTATGACCGTTTCGATTTTGGTATTCCCGTAGGCTCGGTGGGTGGTTGCTTCGACCGTTACCGGATGAAAATGGAGGAGATGCCCCAATCTCTTCGCATTCTGGAGCAGGCAGTAAAGGATTTCCCGGAAGGGCCGTATCGCAGCAAGGAGCAATCGGCCTACCGTCTGCCCCAAGGCAGTTATTACAGCCAGGTGGAAACCGCCCGCGGACTGCTTGGCACCTATATTGTCGCCGAAGGCGGAGCGAAGCCATACCGGGTCAAATTCCGCTCCCCGAGCTTTTCCAACTTGAGCACCCTCTGCGAGATGGCGGTGGGACACAAGATAGCCGACCTGGTGACCATTCTGGCGACCCTGGATTTTGTGGTGCCGGACATCGACCGATAGTAAACGTTTACAGTTTTAGGTAATTGACGACCAACTTTTAGCCACTGGTGAACGGTTACGAAGGCCCAAACGGAGAAATTGCAAAGACTATGAACCAGCTGCCTACAGAAAAAATTTTCCCGGTCCACAACAGTATAGGAGATCTGGTGCGGCACCTCCTTCCCGGTAGTGCCGAATACGTTAATGGTTTTCTGACCATTGCCAGCCTGCTGCTGGTGGTAGCTCTGCTACCTGTTTTTCTCATCTGGCTGGAGCGCAAGGTTGCCGCCCATTTTCAGGCCCGGCTCGGGCCTATGCGGGTCGGCTACCATGGCCTGCTGCAATCCACCGCCGATGGGCTCAAGTTGATTTTCAAAGAAGTCCTGGTGCCCGAGGGCGCAGATCGCTTCGTCTTTTTCCTGGCCCCGATCCTGCCGGCCAGCGCCACCTTTCTGGTCATGACCATTCTACCCTTTGACCACCACCTCCAGGTTGCCGATCCAGCCGGCGGAGTTCTCTTTGCCCTCGGCATCTCGGGACTCAGCATTCTCGGCATCCTGTTGGCCGGCTGGTCCTCCAATAATAAATATTCCCTGCTCGGGGCCATGCGCTCCGGGGCCCAGATGGTCTCCTTTGAAATTTCGCTGGCCCTGATCATGCTCCTGATCGTCATGGTCACCGGTACCGCCTCTCTCCGGGAGATTGTCCTTTCCCAGCAGGGAACCATTCTGGACTGGTGGATCTTTAAACTGCCGTTTTTGGGGTTTATTGCCTTTATGATGTACATGATTTCATCAACCGCGGAGCTGAACCGGGCGCCGTTTGATATCTCCGAGGCTGAAAGTGAACTCACCGGCGGTTTTGCCACCGAGTATTCGGGGATCAGCTTTGCCATGTTTTTCTTTGCCGAATTCGTCAATATGTTCGTTTCAGCCGGTCTGGCCGCCACCTTTTTTCTCGGTGGCTTTCTGGCGCCCCAGTTCGGCATTGGCCCGATTGATGCCGCCTTTGATTTCATCCCGGGCTTCGTCTGGTTCTTTTGTAAAACCTTCCTGGTTATCTTTCTCTACATGTGGTTCCGCTGGACCTTTCCCAGGCTTCGGATCGACCAGCTGATGTATCTGGAGTGGAAGATGCTGCTGCCCGCCAACCTTGTTCTTCTGATGGGTGCCGGCTTTTTTCTGGCCATGGGGTGGACGCTATGATGAAAACAAGGCAAGTCGGAGATAAAGAGAGCCTGTTCCACTTCTGGGGCCGCTATCTCCAAAAAGTCGCCACCGGCCTGGTTTCACTGTTGAGCGGTATGGGGGTAACGATTCGCTATTTTGTCAGTCCCGATAAAATAATCACCCAGCAATATCCGGAAAACCGGGAAAACCTGCAGATGATGGCGCGCTTCCGGGGCCATCTGGCCATGATCCATGATGAAAACAATCAGCATCGCTGCACCGGCTGCGGGATTTGTGAAAAAGCCTGCCCTAACGGCACAATATCGGTACTGACCGCCAAAGACCTGGCCGGACGCAAGGTGCTTGGTCGCTATATCTATCGTTTGTCCCAATGCACCCTGTGCAATCTCTGTATCGAGTCCTGTCCGTTCGGGGCGATTAGCATGGGCCGGGATTTTGAGCTGGCGACCTATGACCGGCAGCAATTGACCTTTATCCTCAACAAGACGCAAGGCGGGAAATGATGGGTGATTATCTCTTTTATGGGCTGGCCACATTATTGGTAAGTTTTTCCCTGCTGGCGGTAAGCCTGCCCAATCTTCTCCATGGCGCCATTTCCCTGGTTGGGGCCTTTTCGCCACCGCCGCGCTCTATATCGTCCTGCAGCTTGAGTTTGTCGCCCTGGCCCAGATCATGCTCTACGTCGGCGGCATCGTCATTTTTATGTTGATCATCATCCTGCTGACCACCGGCCTTGGCGTTGAAAACCGCTACCGGCTTGCTAATAGCCGCCGTCTGGTCGGGGCCGGAGTCAGCGCTGTTTTGCTTGCCGGGCTACTCTTTGCCATCAGTAACAAGCCCTCCGCAGTCCTGGTCGATGAAGTTCACCGGGCAGCACCGGTCACCATGGATGATATCGGCCTTCGGTTGCTCTCCACCGCCAAGGATGGCTTTATTGTGCCCTTTGAAATCATCTCTCTTTTGCTGCTGGCAGGGTGTGCAGACACGGCAACAGAGGTGGAGATTACGCGGGTAGTCGCAAAAGAGGTCGAGGTTACAAAGTTGGTGGAGGGGGTAGTAATAAAGACAGTGGATGAAGTAGTAGAGGTAGAGATCGTAGAATCAGCAGAACAGCCTGAACCCTCGGCCGACAGCCCGGCCGGAGCCAGCGACCTGACGGTGGCGACTAGCAACCGGCTGCA
>DAOVJK010000173.1 GCA_030673265.1 Pseudomonadota bacterium
CGTTTTTGTGGAGATGACCGGAAGCTCTGGTGGTCCCTGAACAGTCTTAT
Organism: Pseudomonadota bacterium; assembly: GCA_030673265.1. Classification (GTDB taxonomy): domain Bacteria; phylum Desulfobacterota; class Desulfobulbia; order Desulfobulbales; family JAGXFP01; genus JAGXFP01. The sequence continues at coordinate 51 of DAOVJK010000173.1, forward strand.
GACCAGTTTCTAAACCGCCAAACAATTTCTGGATTTTTCTCGCCAGCTTCAGGCACTATCCATGACCAGTTTTTGTTGGATCCGTAAGAAGTGGATCATTGGCCTTTACCTTTGATAAGTTCAAGCAACCTGTGCGGCTAACTATATGAAAAATCATGGGTCAGAGATTATGCAGCTGCAGAACGCCGATTATCTGGTCACATAACTAATTGATATGAAACAGGTAATTTGTGTTTGGCAGGAAGATATGTCCAGCCAGTGATGAGTTTCAACAGTATTACATTGCCTCTTCAAGCCGAGAACAGGCAGAGAAATACGAAAAAACATGGCGGTGGCCTCATCCTGATATTTAGCCAGGCATTGACCCTGGAGTGAATAAATAGTGCAGCTCGGTCCACCCCCTTGTGAAGACCGGCTCTTTTACGAAAGCTGGGAATGGATTAGTTATACGTATGTTGGCCAAGGTTAATCTTACGCGAACAAAAAAGGGGCCTGATTCACCTGAGATCTGGTCTATAAGATAATTCAGTGGGACAAAAGCGGCTCGTTTTCCAAAGAGTCATTTGCCGGGGCCGGAAGCTCGTGGTTGCAGCAGGCCGAGCCGTCCTTTTTCTGCGCAGATTCAAAACTTCACATAAAGGAATCAAGTATGACGACTGAAATAATTATCCTAAACCAAAGCGCTGTATCCTTGGCCGCTGATAGTGCAGCCACCTTGAGCTTGCAAAATGAAAGCAAGGTGTTTCATTCGCTTAATAAAATTTTTAGATTATCCCTTGTACATCCTGTCGGGATCATGATTTACGGTGACGCTACTTTAATGAATGTGCAATGGGAAACCATCATAAAACTATACAGACAAAGACTACAGTGCCGAAATTATCCAACTCTTAATGGCTACGTTAAGGATTTTTTTGATTTTCTGGTTTCACAAAAATACGATTTCTTCCCGCCGGAAGCACAAGAAAAATATATTGAATTTACCAGTGCCAGGATCATAAACGACATCCGAGGCTGTGTTGACAGCAAGATCCAGGAGGAAAGCCAAAAGAAAGAATTAACTGACATACAAATAAAGAATAATGTGTCTTTGGTTATCGATGGTTTCAAAGAAAAAACTGAAAACCTTCCAGATGCATCAAATGCAATCACTAAAGGCGAAGTCAAAAAAATATATGGTAAAATCATTAACGATGTTGCCACAGACATTTTTAAAAACCTGAAGCCATTCAAGAAGGACATAAATAAAATTATTGACCTTGTTGCTAATTATTTCACCAAAGATCACGATGACAATGCTTATTCAGGAGTAGTTTTTGCGGGATTTGGTGAAAAGGATATTTACCCCAAAATGGTCGCACATAAGATTGAAGGGGTAATCAACAACAAACTCAGCTGCTCATTCGATAGAGAAACGGTTATTTCAGCCCAAAACCCGGGATCAATTCATAAATTTGCCCTAGGTGATACAATTGCAACCTTTATTGAGGGTATTGATCCCAAGCAAAGTTCAATAATAAATGATTACATTCGAGAAATTTTAGAAAAATGTCCACGTTCAGTAATGTCCATGTTAGATGAAGAACTGTCCCTGAACAACACCCAGAAACAAAAGATCTTCCAGAAGATCACAGCGTTATCTAATAATTGTTACCAAAATTTTATTAATGATATCCAACAATATCGTGGCGAACATCATGTCCTCCCGCTCATCAATATGGTGGCACTTTTACCCAAAGAAGAATTGGCAATAATGGCAGAAACACTGGTCAACATAACATCTTTTAAACAAAGATTATCAATGTCGACCGAGACCGTTGGCGGTCCTATTGATGTTGCGATTATTAGCAAGGGGGATGGGTTTTTGTGGGTGAAGAGGAAACCCTCTTTTGATAAACAGATTAATACTTATCTATAGATAATGGACAATGACTATTACAAAAAAGGAGGACTAAGAAATTCAATAATTACAATCAGATCCTGATTTAGGAACGGTTGGAGTCAAGCCAGCCTGGAAATTGATCTTGTCTCGAAAATTCCACACCTAATTTAAGCAGCTCGCTCAAAAGCCCCTGGTGTCTTGCAATCGAGACTTGGGTGGAGCCGCTGCCTGGTATAGAAAATCTCAATATAAACGAACACCGCCAGCTCCGCTTCCTTTCTTGTTCTGTAGTGATGACCGTATATCAATTCGACTTTCAGCGTATGGTAAAAGCTCTCCATCACAGCATTGTCATCACAATTTCCTTTGCCACTCATTGAACTGAGAAAACCATGCTTAGCAAGCAAAGCTTGGTAGGCGTTGCTGCAATATTGTGATCCACGATCAGAATGATGAATTACCCCTCGAGATGGCTTCCGCTGTTTAAGAGCCATGGTAAAGGCATCGGTGATCAGGTTGGTCAGCAATCCAGTACCCATGCTCCAGCCAATTATCCTTCTACTGGACAAATCTATTACGGTGGCCCGGTATAGCTAGCCTTCATTCGTGCGGATCTGAGTAATGTCTGAAGCCCAGACGATATTTGTGGCAGGGGGTGTGAATCGCTTCTTTAAAATATTTGAAGCCACCGGCTTGTTGTGATTGCTATCGGTTGTCACTTTGAAGCGACGGGCTGCCTTAGCCTTGAGATGCAACTTTTACATTAAGCGCCGAATTTCCAGTTCCTCGGCCAACTGCCGAATCGGCTTGGAACTCTCTTTCATTAACTGTACTGCTCTGATCTTAAACTCTCTGGTATAGCTTTTTCTGATCATGTCGCTCTCCTTGTTCCGGTATCTTAACCGATAAACAAGGTGTGCAACATTTCAAGGCAGGATCATGTTGCTGGCGGTAAGTACTTAAAGGGGCTCAGTTATGCTTTTTCAGGTTGGGCGAGTTTTTCTCTGTGATAGACAGCGGGCAGTGGATACAATAGTATGACAATAGAAGTTGATTAATTTTGCCTTAAATATCGCCGCAAGTTGTCAATTGGCGGGATTATCCATCTGGTATTTTTTTACGCAGTGTTCCGATAAAACCCTCTTGTAGCCCGTTTCCGTTGTGGCTGCGGCGTGAGTATAGGTCAGCTGCTGCAGCTGTCTGGTTGCTTGCCTGTGATCGGGATAATTGTGCTGGAGTGTCTTAACTGTGGGGACAAATAAGTCTTTTTCCTGCAGTCGGGCCCTGTTAGAGAGTGACTGAAAATAATAGAGTCAGGAGCGTTCTTTTGGATCTGATCATTAGCAATTTGGAAATCCCCATTGAAACGGACGGGACTGATGCATACCTGAATGGGGTTGCCCAAAAGCTGGAAATAGCTGCAGATAGAATATCCATCGTCAAAATTCTTAGTAAGTCACTTGATATTAGCAATAAAGAACAGTTCTATTACAAAATCTCCCTCGTTGTCTCTACTGATGCCAACTATACTAACAAGCCAGATTTTCCTATATACCTGGAACAAACACATACAAACAGGAACGCAACTAAGACTAAGGATAGACGCCCCATAATAGTAGGTTTCGGTCCGGCCGGTATGTTTGCCGCTCTTGAGCTTATTGAGCATGGGTTAAAACCGCTTATTTTTGAACGGGGCAAAAAAATAGAGGAACGGACCGTTGATGTACAGAGGTTTATAAAAGAAAGGGAGCTGAACCCGGAGTCAAATATCCAATTCGGGGAAGGCGGCGCCGGTTCCTACTCGGACGGCAAGCTCTTTTCCCGGCGTAATAATAACACGAGCTATGTAAATCGGGTATTGCAGACCTTTGTTAAATTCGGGGCGCCGGCAGAGATCGAGTACATCAGCAAGCCTCATTTGGGGACTGATGTGTTGTGCAAAATAGTCCGTAATATCAGGCTCTATATCCTTGAGAATGGCGGTGAGATCTTTTACGGCGCAAAGATGACTGACATCCTGATCTCTGCAGGGAAGGCCGCAGGTGTTATCATCAATGATGAGAAAGAATACCTTTCGGCAAGTATCTATGTTGCCTTGGGCCACTCTGCCCGCGATACTTTTGAGATGATGCATAAAAGAGGTGTTGCCATAGAGCAGAGACCGATTTCCGTCGGGGTGAGAATTGAGCATCCGGTTGAAACTATCAATCTGATCCGCTACGGAGATAAATATAAGGATTACCAGGGCTTAGGTGCCGCAACCTATTCCTTGAATTATACCAATCGAAAGATCAAGCGGGGGGTTTATACTTTCTGCATGTGCCCTGGCGGTGAGGTAGTTAATGCTTCATCTGAGCAAGGCCTTCTGGTTCTAAACGGGATGAGCTACTCCCGCCGAGCCTCGCCATTTTCAAACGGTGCGCTGGTGGTAAGCTGTCATACGGATGACTATAAATCAACAAGCCCCTTGGCTGGACTGCAGTTCCAAAAGGACATTGAGCGCAAGGCCTTTAAGTCTGGCGGAGGTAAATGGGCAGTTCCTGCTCAAAATCTGCTGGATTTTTTAGGCAAGAAGAGCTCCGCTGACTTAAATGAAAACTCGTATAGGATGGGGAGCGTTCCTGCCGATCTGAAAGAGATCTTTCCCGGTTTTGTGATTGAGCAGCTGGTAGCCGCCTTTAATAACTGGCAAGCAGAAGTGCCATTATTTGTTTCAAATCAGGCGATCTTGTTAGGTGCGGAAACAAGAACTTCATCCCCAATCCGGATCACCCGCAATGAAAAGTTTGAATCAGTAAATATAGAAAATCTGTACCCGATAGGTGAAGGGTCAGGCTATACCGGCGGCATAACTAGTTCTGCCGCCGATGCAATAAAGGCTGTCGGAATCCACGGATTGCCGGGATAGTCTGTAGTAGGTGCCGATTTCCCCGGTATCCTATTTAGCTCCTTTGGCTAAACCAGAGAAAACAGAAGCGCTGGATATTGACATCCGAAGTTGCTACAATGAGTTTCTTTATCTCGGGGAGTGAAAAGATCTTGCCAAGAATGATCACTGAAAACTGATTTTTAGCGCACCGAATTGACAAACAAAGGAATACCGTCGTTTGACTACTGAACTCGAAAACAATTGCTGTGCCACCTGCGGTACCCCCCCCTTGTCGGCCAATATTGCCATGACTGCGGAGAAAAGGTGTACCTCCGGCATGAATTTGCCATATTGCATTACACCCGCGAAATCTTCTATCAGATAACCCACCTTGACGCCAAATTTTCAAGACCATTTTGTTGCTGGTGACCAGGCCGGGCCAGCTTACTGAGGAATACCTGCTTGGACGCAAGAAGAAATACATCCGGCCCATCCGCCTCTATCTTTCTTTGAGCATGCTGTATTTCTTCAGTTTTTCATTTTTTGACAAGGCGGCCTTGCTTGATATTCGCCACGTTATCAAATTTGATTTTACCGAACGGCTACTGCCCGCCATAAACGCTAAACAGCAACTCGGCGGTGCCCTGAGTGAAGAGCTGTTTTATCGTGGCGTGAACCAGCAACTAAATAACAAGATCGCCCTGTTACTCTTCCTGGTAATTTTCGCATATGTTGTTGTTTTTAAGGTAGTTTTCTTTGCCAAGAAACTGTATTACGTCGAACACTTGATTTTCTGCCTGCACCTGATGTCGTTTTCTTTCCTGCGTGACATGTTGTTCCTGCCACTGTTTCTGGTGAACAAGCCAGCAGGCTTCGGCATAGCGCTACTGACGACAGTTATCTATCTTTTCCTCTCCATGAAGCGGGTCTACGCCGCCAGAGTTTCCAAGATGATTTTTGCCACCATGGGACTCTATGCCGCATTCGGTGTTATCTTCTGGGTCTGTGCGACATTCGCAATTTATCAGGTTCTGTTCAGGTAAAAGGGTAGAGTTGTTTGGCTGGATTGCTGTGTAGGTGCAAGCTGCTCTTGGCCAATTCGGCTATCAAGTTACCACCTGCAGAGTTGAAAATATTGAGCGGAAGCCTGGGTTATCCAGATTTCTCACGTGTTCGCCCTTGGTGGATTCACCGGTGGCGGTAATGGTTTTTTTCTTCCTTCTTCATCAATGCGGACAAAGGCAACGGTAGTGGAGAAAATCAGATTGTCGTATTCAGTGGTATCTCCTCTATAAACGTGGACGTTATATTGCAAAGAGGTTTTGCCCCGGTTGATTTGTTCAACCAGGAAGATCAGAATGGTGCCCTGGCGGACACTTTTTCTGAATTCGACTTTGTCCATGCCGATTGTGACAAAATTGCTTCCCGGGTACTCCATGGCGGCGGCGATGTAGGCGTACTCATCAACCCATTTTAAGAGGGTGCCGCCGAAGAGGAAGCCGTAATGGTTAAGGTGCTCGGGCATGACTAACTTATGGTTTTCCATATTTATAACCTCTCTCCGCAATATTGGCAGTACTCAGCTGCAGGGTCATGATCACAGGAACCGCAGCCCCCGCAAGGACGGTTGCAGATCTTCTTATTGGTCCGTTGGCTGATTTCTGCGCTGATAATGCCTGTTGGTACCGCGATAATGCAGTAGCCGAGGATCATTACCACGGCGGCCAGAGCCTGGCCGAGATTGGTCTTTGGCGAGATATCACCATAGCCGACCGTGGTCATTGTGACGATGGCCCTGTAAATACTGCGGGGTATACTGGTAAAGCCGTTTACTTCGCCTTCGGTGACGTAGATCAGGGAGCC
>DAOVJK010000345.1 GCA_030673265.1 Pseudomonadota bacterium
ATATCGGCGCCCTGTTCGGCATCGACTGCGCTTCCGGAGACACCTTTGCCGACCCCAAGCTGAACTATTCGATGACCTCAATGTTTGTCCCCAATCCGGTCATCTCACTGGCCATTATCCCCAAAGACAACAAGGCCCAGATTAATATGTCCAAAGCCTTGAACCGTTTTTCCAAGGAGGATCCGACCTTTCGTGCCTTTGTTGACGATGAGACCAACGAAACCATTATCGAAGGCATGGGTGAGCTTCACTTAGAGGTCTACGTTGAACGCATGCGCCGCGAGTACAATGCCGAGGTCACCACCGGCCAACCGCGGGTCGCCTACCGTGAAACCATTACGAAACGGGCCGAATTCAACTACACCCACAAAAAACAAACCGGTGGTTCCGGCCAGTACGGCCGCGTTGCCGGTTATATGGAACCTTTGAGTGAAGGTGAATTTGAATTTATCAATAAGATTACCGGCGGATCGATCCCGACCCAGTTTATCTCATCCTGTGAAAAAGGCTTCAAGGCAGGCCTTATAAAAGGTGCCTTGATGGAGTTCCCGGTCACCGGTATCCGCGTCGAAATCAATGATGGTGCGGCCCATTCCGTCGACTCCTCGGAGATGGCTTTTCAGGCCGCCGCCAGAGGCGCTTTTCAGGAGGCCTACAATAAAGCTAAACCGGTTATCCATGAACCGATCATGAAGGTGGTTATCGAAACCCCAACCGAATTCCAAGGTACGGTAATGGGAACTATCAACCAGCGTCGCGGCACTATCGTCGGCACCCAGGACGAAGGCCCCATGTGCGTTATTGAGAGCCAGGTTCCGCTGGCCGAGATGTTCGGTTATTCAACCGTTTTACGCTCCAGCACTCAGGGCAAGGCCCAATTTACCATGGAGTTCGCCAACTACCGCCGGGTGCCGCAGAGCATCACTGAAGAGCTTCAAAAGAAAAAAACTGAAGAGGCCAAAAAAGGCGCCGCTTAATGAAAACGCAGAATCGTAGCGCCCAGGTAATCTACCTTAGGGAGAGGAATTTTATAATGTTAAAAAAAGATTTAATGATGCGTAACCCATTGCGGGCCGTCAGTGACGAAAATGGTTACATCCTGCCGGAAGGCGGTTTAGGAGCCGTCGTTGCCCGGGCCGGGGTCGGCAAAACTGCCCTGCTGGTTCAACTCGCCTTGAATTCGCTCCTTAAAGGTGACAACGCCCTCCATATCAGCCTCGGTGATCCGGTCAGAAAGGTCAGCCTCTGGTATAAAGAGGTCTTCAACAATATCGGCATCCAGTATCAGATTGAAAGAATCGACGACCTCTGGAATGAACTGTTGCCCCAACGCTTCATTATGACCTTTAACATCGACGGTTTCAGCGTCCCACGTCTTGATGAACGCCTGACCGAGCTGGCTGATCAGAATATTTTCCATCCGCAAATGATCCTGATTGATGGCCTGCCTTTAAATGAGCAGATGAAACGCACCGATCTGCAGGCCTTGAAGGAACTCTCCGAAAAATTCAATTCGCACATCTGGTTTACCGTCCGCAGCCATCGCCACGAAGATCCTGATGCCGACGGTATGCCGGTTCAGATAAGTGAGTTCGCCGACCTGCTTGATGTCGTCGTTAAACTTGAACCGCAAGAGAGCGACATCAAACTCAAGGTTTTAAAGGGCAGCGGTGCCATCTCTTCGCAGAATCTCTCACTCGATCCGGCAACCATGTTGATCAAGGAGTAACGATCTCACCAGCGGTTTGCAAAAATTATTTTCCAAGGCAAAAAAGACGGATTTATCTCCGTCTTTTTTGCCTTGGAAGGGCTCCTTCAGCTTAGATAAATTTTTCGTAACCACTGCGATTAAATATATTTCTACTGACGATTTTTCTTGAATTCAGTCCCTAAATATGACAGGCTGACCATGTCACGAAACCCAAACCTTGTTTTTCACCACCTGGAGTTGTCATCATGAGATGTGTCGCTGACATCATGACCCGAGATATATTCCCCTTAAAATCCAATCAGACCCTCAATGTTGTGCGTTTGCTGATGCGTACAGTGCACGTCCGCCATGTCCCGATCCTGGATGATGGAAAACAATTTGTCGGACTCTTAAGCCATCGTGACCTCCTGGCCTACTCAATTTCAAAACTGGCTGATATCAACCCTTTGGAACAGAGCGAACTTGACCGCCACATCCCGATCAAGGATGTCATGCGCACCGAGATTGCCACAACAACGGCCGCCACTGATCTCAAGGAGGCACTTACCAGCATGCTGGAGAATAAATTCGGTTGTCTGCCGGTGATTGACGACAAACATCACCTGGTCGGCATCATCACCGATGAAGATGTCATCAGACTGGCAATCAAACTGCTGGGAAAAGAGGAAAACCCGCAACTGGTTTCGATAGAAACATAATCAGCGGGAGGGCCGCAGGAGGGATTGACAAACGACTTTTTCGTTAATACAATAATTGAAACCTTAACCAACTGAAAACATTCGCAACCCAAAAGTTTGGAGAGAGTCCTATGCAAAGCGTAAGCCTGCAAAGTAACAGGGAGACAACCGCAGTCAATGAATTTATCTACAGCGTCTATAACTGGATGGCAGTCGGTCTGGCATTGACCGGTTTTACCGCCTTTTTCGTGGCCAACAGCCAAACCATGCTGGGGATTATCTTCGGCAACAAACTGGTCTTTTACGGACTCATCTTCGGTGAGCTGGGACTGGTTTTCACTCTGGCGGCAAGAATCGAGAAACTGCAAAGGAGTACGGCCGTAGCCTTGTACATCCTCTATGC
>DAOVJK010000291.1 GCA_030673265.1 Pseudomonadota bacterium
ATTCGCCCCTGGCGAAATTCCATGAAGCGGATATGAGTACCGCCCACCTGACCCAGTCAGGTTCGATATCAACCTTGCTGACACGGCATGGGTGGGGGTACTGTTAATATGGTTCACTGCTACTTGCTGAGGAAGCAACCAGCGGTTTTATATATAAATAATGATTAGGAGGGCGAACGCTTCAAATTATTATGAGTTCCCTGCCAAGTTAAGAACAGGGAAGATTTGGAGAGATTCCGGTGTGTAATTATCGTGGTTGTTTTAATTATCGTCACGGTTTGCGTTATATTGTTTCTGAATAGAGGCAAACAGTGTTTTTGATTTATTAATCACATAATGGCTTTATCTGTTTTGCCTTTAATATGGATTAGCTGAATACCTAATGTTGAAAGTGATGAAGTTGCCTAATTATCTTTTTAGCTTCAGGGAATAAGCATTCTTTTTGAACCACCTGTAATAATCTCTAAATCTGGCCCGATATCCAGGGCACTCCTAACTTAAAATCGTATCGTTTGTCATCATTATTGCGCCTTGTTGGCGGTGGTTTTGACGATTGCTATCGTGTTTCTGTCTACCAGTAAGCCGGTTAACGGCGAGGCTGTTTTTAATAAATTTCAGGGAGGACGCTGCAATGAGCACGTCGATTATTATTACTGTTGTACTGGCCGCTGTTGCCGGTATTGTTGTTGGAATAGTTTTACGAAAACTTATTATCGAAAAAAATAAGGCTGGTTACGATGAGCAGGGCCGGAAGCTTATCAATGATGCCTTGGCTGAAGCTGAGCGGTTGAAGAAAGAAGCCTCTATCCAGATTAAGGAAGAGGCTTACCAGGTGAAGCAGGTCAGCGAGAATGAATTAAGTGACCGTAAAAAAGAGTTAATCGAAGAAGAAAAACGATTTGGCCAGAAGCTTGACCAGATGGAAAGCAAGATCGACCTGATTGATAAACGTGAATTGGAGATGCTCAAAAAGGAGCAGTATTTTATCGATCAGGATAAAAAACTGGCAATCCGCAGAAAAGATCTTGATGCAGTAATTGATCAGCAGCGGGCGCAGTTGGAACAGATTTCCGGGATATCCCGGGAAGAGGCCAAGAGGTTACTGTCAGAGAGTATTGAAAGTGAGGCGAAGATGGAGGCCTCGAAAGCTCTGATCAGAATTGAGAACGAAACCAAGATTGAGGCTGATCGTCGGGCTAAAAATATTATTGCTTTAGCTATCAGCCGCTATGCCGGTGATTATGTTGCCGAGAAAACGGTTTCTGTTGTGCCCCTGCCCAATGATGAGATGAAAGGGCGAATTATTGGCCGTGAAGGCCGTAATATCAGGGCCATTGAGGCGGCAACCGGTATTGATATTATTATCGATGATACTCCCGAGGCCGTGATCCTTTCCGGTTTTAATCCGGTCCGTCGGGAAGTGGCCCGACAGTCCCTCGAAAGATTGATTGTTGACGGTCGTATTCATCCGGCCCGGATCGAGGAAGTAGTTGATAAGGTTACCGAGGAACTGGAAGTATCCATGCGTGAGGAAGGTGAGCAGGCGACTTTTGATGTCGGTGTACATGGCATTAACATGGAGCTTGTTAAGCTGCTCGGCCGCCTTAAATACCGGACCAGTTATGGTCAGAACATGCTCCAGCATTCCCTGGAGGTTGCTTATCTGGCCGGGATTATCGCCTCAGAGCTCGGGGTTAACGTAAAACTGGCTAAGCGGGCAGGACTTCTGCATGATATCGGCAAGGCTGTTGATCATGAGGTCGAAGGCACCCATGCCGCTCTCGGCCGTGATCTGGCCAAAAAATATGGCGAAGCACCGGAGATTGTTTATGCAATCTCCGCCCATCACGAGGATGTGCCGCTTGTAAGCCTTCTCGATATTATCGTTAGATCGGCTGACGCAATCTCCGGCGCTCGTCCCGGTGCCCGGAAAGAGATGCTGGAAAGTTATGTGAAACGTCTGGAAGATCTGGAGCAGATTGCCACTTCTTTTGAGGGCGTTGATAAGGCCTTCGCTATTCAGGCCGGTCGCGAGATCAGAATCGCTGTCGATAGCGGTGATGTTTCCGATACGGCAAGTGTTATTCTCAGTCGTGATATAGCCAAGAAGATTGAAGAGGATCTGACCTATCCTGGCCAGATCAGGGTAACTGTAATCCGAGAAACCAGAGCGGTTGAGTACGCAAAATGAGCATGACTATCGATGAGCAACTTGCCCTGCTGGTGCGGGGTACCGTTGATGTTATATCCAAAGAGGAACTGGCTGCAAAGCTGCAAAAATCACAAGAGAGCGGGGTGCCTCTGCGGGTCAAAGCCGGTTTTGATCCCACTGCCCCTGACCTCCATCTCGGCCATACGGTCCTGATCCAGAAACTGAAGCATTTTCAGGATCTGGGTCATGATGTTAAGTTCCTGATTGGTGATTTTACCGGCATGATCGGCGACCCGACCGGTAAGTCTGAGACCAGAAAGCCGTTGACTGTTGAAGATGTCAAAAGGAACGCCGAGTCTTATAAAGAGCAAATCTTCAAGATTCTTGATCCCGACAAGACCGAAGTGGTTTTCAACTCAACCTGGCTGGAAAAACTCAATTCCTACGACTTTGTGAAACTTGCCTCGCAATTAACCGTAGCCAGGATGTTGGAACGGGATGATTTTAAGAAGAGATTTGATAACGAACAGCCAATTTCCATCCATGAGTTTCTATATCCACTGGTCCAGGGCTATGACTCTGTCGCCCTGAAGGCGGATGTGGAGCTCGGTGGCACCGATCAGTTATTTAATCTCCTGATGGGGCGGACCCTCCAGAAGTCTTGGGGGCAGAAACCGCAGGTCGTCTTGACCATGCCGCTGTTGGAGGGACTTGACGGCGTTAATAAGATGAGCAAATCTCTGGGTAATTATATCGGGATTACCGAGAGCGCCAATGATATCTACGGCAAGACCCTGTCTGTATCAGATGAGCTGATGTTCCGCTACTTCGAGTTGTTAAGCGATCTGGCGGTAGATGAGATCAGTGATCTCAAGATTGGCATGGCCGAAGGGCGGTTGCATCCCAAAAAAGTTAAACAGCAGCTCGCCCGAGAGTTAACAGCCCGTTTTTATGATGAGCAGGCCGCTGTTAAGGCCGAAGATAATTTCGAGAATGTTTTTAAGAAACATGAACTGCCGGACGAGATTCCCGAATACTCCTGCAAGTCTGATGCTGAGACAATCTGGCTGCCGAAGCTCCTGACTGAGGCCGGTTTGGTGAAAGGAACGGGCGAGGCTCGCCGGATGATTAAACAGAATGCTGTTTCCCTTGCCGGGGCCAAAGTCAATGACGAGGGGCTGGAGGTTGTTGCAAGCGGCGAGGTTTTGATCAAGGTCGGTAAGCGGCGCTTCTGCCTGGTTAAGTTCTGCTGAGCTAAAGATTTATATGAAGATGATTAACTGAAGACCCATGTCTGACCGCTGGAGATTTTTTCATTAATAATCATGGGTTTGTCCAGATTTGTGATTCTGAAAAGATCATTAATGGCTCATATTCAAGATGTGAGCCTTGTCCTTTTTTTCTCGTTCTTCTTTGCTGTATTGCTTGGGATTGTGGCGGTCAGGGGAAGAGCTGGTGGCAGCATGGTCTATTGATAAAGTGTCTGGTTCACACCGCATTAAACAACTTTTCAATGTCCTGTCGGACGCTCTTTCGAGGCAGTCGTCGTATCCGTCATGGCATCTGGCAAAACCACAACAACGTGTTGGCCATGCAGGAATGCCATGGCTTGTCATGGTCTTCGGTCTCCCTCACATGTGCTGGTTAGCCCGCAGATTTCACCAGTCGAGATACCCGATTGCGAAACGCTCGATAGGCAAAGTATGATGTTTTCAGCAGGTAAGCGGCCAGAGGGAGACTCCGATACTTTAGTATGCTGAAAGCCTTATACAG
>DAOVJK010000208.1 GCA_030673265.1 Pseudomonadota bacterium
GGCCAGAGAGATTGTTTCAAGATCGCGGATCTCACCGACCAGAATAATATCAGGCTCTTCACGAAGCGCTCCACGCAGAGCCGCGGCAAAAGACTTGGTATGGGTGCCGACTTCACGGTGGTTAACAAGACAGTTCTGACTCTCATGGACAAACTCGATGGGATCTTCAACCGTAAGGATATGATCCTTACGCAGCCGATTGGACTCATCTACAATTGCCGCCAGGGTCGTCGATTTACCGCTACCGGTGGGACCGGTAACCAGAACCAGCCCTTTGGGCAGAGTAGACAGTTTAGATATAACTTTAGGCAAATTCAGATCCTGACAGGTCATGATCTTACTGGGAATTTCCCTGAAAACCGCACCAATACCATATTTTTGCTGAAAGAGATTGCCTCGATATCTGGCCAGACCAGGAATTTCGTAACCAAAATCAATATCACCGCTTTCCTCGAATACTTTTATCTTGTCCTCGGGAATTATCTCATAAAGCATAGACTTAAGCATATCGTTCTCCAGAACATTATACTTAACCCGCTCAATATCACCCCTCACTCGCAACAGGGGCTGCTGGCCCGCGACCATGTGAAGATCGGAAGCCCCCTGTTCGTTCATAAGTTTGAAAAAAGCATCAATCTGAGCCATCTATACTCTCCTATCCTTGAAAACCAACAGTGACTGATTAAAAAAACACTACTTTTCCCAAAACCCTAATAATGAAAAAAGCTTCTAGACATTCCAATCGCATTGGATATTGTTAAAGATTCACTCGGTGAACATAAAACATTTTTAAGAAAAAAAGAGAAAAAACTACTTAAAGCAGATAAAATAACAAACTTGCCCTAAAAGTAATTTTTGACAATAAGAAGCCCCTTATCAACTGTTAACATTAAGAAAGAGCAATTGCGCTATATTGATCTGCATACCCATTCAACCTGCTCAGACGGCACCGCAACCCCGACCAATCTGCTCAGGGAAGCGTCAGAAGCAGGTCTATGTGCGATATCCTTGACCGATCACGATACCATGGCAGGAGTACCAGAAGCCCTTGCCGCCGGCGAAAAGGTCGGCATTGAAGTCATTCCAGGGGTTGAACTCAGCGCTAATCATGACGGCAAAGAGGTCCATATCCTCGGCTACGGTCTTGACCGGTTTAATCCAGACTTACTTGCCTTACTGACAGACTTACAGCTAATCAGAAAGGAGCGGAATAGTCAAATTCTGGCAAAGCTTGCCAAACTGAACATTAAAATTGACCGCGACGAATTAAAGGCCAGCGGTTCAGGCCTGATCGGCAGACCCCACATTGCCCGCATATTGGTCAGACAAAAGGTGGTCCGCAGTTTTGATCAGGCTTTTAGCAAATATTTAAAAAAAGATGGCCTGGCTTATGCCGCAGCCGCACAATTCCCGGCCAGCGAAACTATCAAAATAATCAAACAGGCCCGCGGCCTGGCTGTCCTCGCCCATCCGACAACTCTCGACAAGTCACTCAAACGGATAACCGAAGACATCAAATGTTTACACAAACACGGACTGGACGGCATCGAGGCCATCTATCCAGGCCACAGCAAAAAAACCTGCAAAACACTCTTCAGTCTTGCTGAAGAGCTTGATCTTGTCATAACCGGCGGCAGCGACTTCCACGGCGCCAGCAAGCAAGGGATCAATATCGGCGGTGCTCCGGTTATGCCGCCAGTACCATACAACCTGCTGGAGAAACTTAAAGAACGACTACCCCTGGGGCGTTAAAAGACATTAAACCCTCCCCATTGCCTCATTCCCCTAAAATCAGTAGAAAAACGACTCACCTCGGTATATATTTGTATATAATCTACCGAGGTATAAACAATTGCGATTTTTTTCACCAAGTAACTTAGCAGAACTTACTCGCATAAACACAAGGACAACAATAAATGCAGACCATACTTATTGTCGATGACGAACCTAACTACAGGTTAATCCTTTCTGAAATAGTCAAAGAAGAGGGGTACGAAGTGCTGACCGCCGAGTCAGCAGAGAAAGCCATGCCTATAGTTAGAGATACCGATCTAGATCTGGTCATCACCGACATGCGGATGCCCGGTATGGGCGGCATGGAGTTACTCAAAGAGGTCAAGATATTCAACACCAACCTCCCCGTCATTATGATCACCGCCTTCGGCGAAGTCGAAAAAGCCGTGAAAGCTATGCAGACCGGGGCTTTCAACTATCTAACCAAACCATTCAACAACGACGAACTGGTGGTAAGCATCCAAAAGGCCATTGCTCACTATGGACTGGTCAAAGAAAACCTGAGACTGAAAAGTGAAGTCTCCAATCGCTACAGTTTTGCAAATATGATCGGCAAAGATGAAAAAATGCAGAATCTCTTCAGCCTGATTGAAAAAATTGCCCCGACAACGGCTTCGGTCCTTATCACAGGTGAATCAGGTACCGGCAAGGAGCTGGTAGCAAGGGCTATTCATTTTAACAGCCCCAGACGTGAATTTCCCATGATCGCCCTAAACTGTGCCGGTCTGCCCGAGCACCTACTCGAAAGCGAACTGTTCGGCCATGAGAAAGGTGCTTTCACCGGTGCTGCCTCACTACATAAAGGACGTTTCGAGGTGGCTGACTCCGGTTCTATATTCCTGGATGAAATCGGGGAAATGCCCCTTAACCTGCAGGCCAAGCTCCTCCGGGTTCTCCAGGAGAAAACCATTGAGCGACTCGGTTCCACCAAAACCCTATCCGTCGATGTCAGGATAATTGCGGCCACCAATAAGGACCTCAGGGAAGAGATCAATAACGGCAACTTCCGGGAAGATCTCTTTTACCGGCTGAATGTCCTGAACATGCATATGCCACCTTTGCGGGAGCGCCTCAGCGACATCCCTTTACTGGTCGCCCATTTCATTAACAAATTTGCCAAACAATTAAGCAAACCGGAGTTACATCTTTCCAACAACGCCCTTCGTGCCCTGGAGAGAATGCCATGGGAAGGTAATGTCAGGGAGCTTGAAAACACCATTGAGCGTGCGGCTATTCTTTGTGCAGGCGACTGCATTGATGTTGCCGATGTTCAAAACGAAACCCAGTCTCTATCGCCGATTAGTATTAGCGATGAAACTCTCTCTCTAACCCAGCTTCCAGCCGGAATAAAATTACCTGAATTTCTCGACCATATAGAGGAGGATCTCATAAAAATCGCCATGCGCGACAACAATTACATTCAGGCCCACGCCGCCGACAACCTTGGCATCACCAAAAGCCTGTTGCAGTATAAAATGAAAAAATACAAGATCAGCAAATCATCCTGATCGAAAACAATAGCACCCAGCAACGATATCGAGACAATTCATTTATTGATCCCAGCATGGGGAACCAGAAAAAAACGACCGCGACAATGACCCCGGCAATCCGCAGACTCTTTTGCGCAATCGAGATTTATTCTTGATTCACATCTTATTGCTCATCTGCATCTAATCTGATATTCTGACTAGTAGGAGACACCTAGCCTACGCTAAGGAGACTGACTAACATGGAAATGACCATAAGTCTGACAGATCTATTGCTGATCATTGCAGGCATCTCGATAATACTCTTAATGTCTGTCCTGATCCCCCTCCTCGTCCAACTCAAACAGACTGCTCGTCGAGCGGAAAGAGTTCTAGACAATCTCAATCAGGATCTCCCCTTTATTCTTGCTTCACTTAAAAACACCGCCGACGAAATGCAAATAATATCTGCCCGTATCAATACAAAGCTTGCCCAAACCGACGCTATTATCAGTACCGCAAAACATGCCGGCGAGTCGCTATTGCTCACCAGCAACCTGATCAGGTCATCTCTGAACCCGGCGATCACCAAACTCGACGGAATCAGCACAGTCATCAGAACTTTTTTCAATCTTTTCCACAGACCAAAATCAAAAAAGACAATGGAGACGCAATCAGATGAGTAAAGACGAATGCTGTTCTGGATCGTTTACAACCTTCTTGGCCGGTGCCCTGCTGGGTGCGGCCACCGCCCTGTTGCTGACCACCAAGACCGGCAAGGAAGCAAGAGAAATCCTGGCGGAATACGGCGCCGAGTTCAAAGAGAACATGCCGGAGGGACTCAGGGAAAAGACCGACGAAGCTTTGGATCGGGGTCGGGAATACCTGGATGAAAAGAAAAAAACACTTAATGAAGCCATAGAGGCCGGAAAAGTTGCAATGGTTAATGAGAAAGAAGGCCTGACCTCAAACCAGGACGACAATGACGCTTGAATCAGATGGTTCGACCGCCCCAATTAAGCTTACTTCGTAGAATTTCAAAATAACCCTTATGGGGAGAACAAACCAGACGGAGAGGATTCTCTGCCGCCATTACCTCCAGGTGTTCGCCGTCAGCCATATCGAATGTTGAACGACCATCGACAATCACCTTAATATCATCGGCCTGACCGGCAACCCTGGTTATCAATCTGACGGTGTGAGGCAAAAGGACAGGTCGGCTTTCCAACATAAAAGGGCATATTGGCGTAAGCATTATAGAGTGCATTCCCGGGTGGATAATCGGGCCACCGGCCGACAGATTATAAGCAGTTGAACCGGTAGGGGTAGAAAAGATGAGACCATCGGCCCGATAAGAAGTAATGAACTCATCATCAGCCCAAACTTCCATTCTAGCCAGTCGATCAATATTACCTTTACTGATAACCACATCATTCAAGGCATAAGACCACTCTGAGGTACCGGACTCGCCCCGGCAAAGTCTGGCCTTCAGCATCAGGCGATCCTCAATAACTACCGACCCGGCCAAAATCTTTTCAAGAGCCTCGTAACGATTCTCAACAGATACTTCAGTTAAAAAACCCAAACTACCCAGATTGACACCCACCACAGGGATTTTAAAACGGCTGGCCTGACAGGCAACATGCAACAGAGTGCCGTCACCTCCAAGAATAACCAGCAGACCCATATCAGCAGTAATCTGATCAATGCTGGAGTCAACTGACCTCTCCCGCAACCAGGCCTCAAGTTCGATAGCAATCCGCCTCGATTCAGCGGAGTTCTGTTTGAGAATTATTCCTACTTTACTTATTTTCATTAATTTTCAACTCGTTTAGCCGCAATCTCACCAAGTTCACGAGAACGCCTGGTGGCCGCCTCAACCGCATCCATTATTATACCCTGGAACCCGGCTCTTTCCATTTCATGAAGACCGGCAATGGTAGTGCCACCCGGTGAAGTAACCATGGCCCGTAAATCAGCTGGATGTTTGCCAGTCTCAATTGCCAACTTCACCGAACCCAATACCGTCTGCAAAGCAAGGGTTTCGGCAACGTCCCGATTGAGACCGACTTTGACTCCGCTATCGATCAAGGCTTCAATAAAAGAGAACACATAGGCGGGACCGCTACCGCTCAAGCCGGTTACAGCATCTATTTCAGCCTCACTAAGAACCACACTCTTACCGACAGCATCGAAAATGGCCGTAGCGGTTTTCAAGTCATCATCATTAGCCAGACTACCGCCACAAAGGGCGGCGGCGCCTTCCATTATCAGCGCCGGTGTATTGGGCATCACCCGAACCAGCCGACAATCACAGCCGGCAAGGCTTGACTCCAAAACGTCAAGAGAAACACCGGCAGCAATTGAGATCACCAGTTGTTTCTTATGAAAATGCGCCCTCCTGCTCTGCAAAAGAGCGGATACTACCTGAGGTTTAACCGCCAAAACAACAATTTCACAATCAACCAACCCAGCAGAGTCTTCAACCACATTAACTTTATACAACTTCGCCAACAGTTGCCTGCGATCCTCGGCCGAGTCAACCGCGATGATTTGCTCTGCAGCAAAAA
>DAOVJK010000014.1 GCA_030673265.1 Pseudomonadota bacterium
ACAGCAGATTCTGTACAATACCCCCCTGAGGGGTGCTATACGGATATATCGGCTGGCCCGCAGGGTGAGTAGTTTCGAAGTCTGCGCTATCTGAAAAACAAACCATGTATTTCATTTGGTACAAACTGTGATCTTGATATTCCACAGCAAACCAAAGGTTTAACACACAAGTACAATCAGTTAAAATGACTTTTCAAAAATACTCATCAAATATGCGGGCTAGTGAGCCAAAGTTAGCTGGCTCTATAAGAGCATGCAATTTTCAAAATAATGGAGAAAAGAGGTCTGCGTGTACCGCGATTAACTTTTGTGATTTAAATGGGTTCGGGAATTAAAATTACAGTAAGACTGACTTATGGTTAATCTTTTCCACCTTCTGCCGCACCCCGGACCTTGCTAATTACTCTGGCCAGCTCATCTAGTTTATATGGCTTTCTAATCGCGCCACAAAAGCCATATTTCTTATAAGAAGCCATTATCGAGTTGTTGGCATAACCACTGGACACGATCACCTTGGCTTCCGGATCAAAGGCCAGGATTTTCTGAACAGCCTCCTCTCCGCCCATTCCTCCAGGAATGGTCAGGTCCATGATAATAATATCCACGGGTTCTGTTGTCCCTGCCGCCTCTACGTACATTCTTACAGCTTCTGACCCGTCAAGCGCTATCAGCGTCTCATGGCCCATCTCGGTAAGCATGGCTTCAGCAATATCTCTAACGGTTTCGTCGTCGTCCATTACCATGACCCTGGCCTTCTTGGTCAGTTGGATATCAGCCTGTTGATCTGCATTTTCCGGGCGCATTTCTCTACTGGCTGCCGGGAGATAGATGGTAAAGGTTGTCCCTTGATCCGGCTCTGACTCAACAGAGATGTGACCGTCATGTTTGGTGATAATAGAGTGGCTGATGGCGAGGCCCAAGCCGCTGCCCTCTTGTTTGGTGGTGAAATAGGGGTCGAAGATTTTATCAAGCACATCAGTAGGCATGCCGATGCCGCTGTCGTTTATGGTTATTTTGACAAACTCGCGGTCGCACGGTAAAGGAAGAGCACCAGGCGCCACATTCTTGAAATTTTCACAGTGAATATTAATTATTCCGCCATTGAGCATACTATGACTGGCATTAATGACAATATTCTGGATGACCCTGGATATCTGATCTTTATCAATATCAACGAGCCATAAATCCTCGGTGATATCATATCGGCAGACAACCGTGTCACCGTGGAGAACGAAGCCGGCGGAATCTATTATCACATCGGCTAGAGAGGCCACCTCTTTTACCGGAGCGTCTCCCTTTGCAAAAGTAAGCAACTGTTGGGTGAGAGCTGTAGCCCGCTGGGAAGCTTTCTCTGCCCGCATTAATCGTTGTCGATTTTCATCGCCAATGTTCTTGTCAAACAGGCACAGATTTATATTGCCGAGGATGCCAGTCAGGATGTTATTGAAATCATGGGCAATACCCCCGGCGAGCATTCCCAAAGATTCAAGCTTTTTAACTTTAAGTAGAACTTTTTCCATTTGGGCTTTTTGGGTAACATCATCAACTATCGACAGCACGCCGATTATTTCGTTTGATGAATCAAGCAGCGGGGTATTGTACCAGTCACATAGAATAGTCCTGTCCTCCTGATTGACATTTTCATTTGTACTGCGGGTTCCACCGGACATTTGTAGAAGATTTTGCCAGATTTTATCGACTTGTTTTCTTGCCGTTAGCGGAACAATAAAGTCAGCGTGCTTGCTCAGCGCATCTTTACTAGAATGACCGAATATTTTTTCAGCGGCAGGATTCCAGCTGGTTACATTGAAGTTTATATCCCAGGAGATGATGGCCAGTGGCGACTGGGCGACGATTAGCGACAGTTTCTCTTCACTGGCCTGTAGTGCTTTCTCGGCCTGTTCACGATCACTGCTTTCCAGTTGTAACTCGGTGGTGCGCTCTTTGACTAACTCCTCCAGATGGTCTTTGTATTCCCATAATTCTGCCGAGCTTTTTTCCTGGGCCTCCAAAGATTGCCGAAGCTTATTAAACAATTCATGGAACATGCCTGCCAGTTGACCGACCTCGTCCCTGGCATATTTGCGACCTGGGGGCAGGGGATTGCCTTTCGTAATTGAACGGGCTAGTTCTGTTAATGGTGTCAGGGTATAGCGAATGCCTACCACCAGAATAAATATGCATAAAGCAAATGAAGCCATGAAAAATCTGTTGATCAAAGCCATGTTTTTTTCAACGGGGCCATAAATATCCGCAACGGGTTGCTGGACAATAATTCCCCAGCCGGTTGATTTAATCGGTCTATAGGAGGCCAGCCAAATTTTGTTATCATACTCATATTCAAGGTGGCCCGATCTGCCAAGAATCACTTCTTTGACCGGCGCAAACTTGCTGTAGTCGTAAACAGTGAATTGGTCAGTAGATTGCTTAATGTCGGGATGAGCAAGAACCCAGCCGTTGGCTGAGACCAAGAAAGCATAACCATTTACCCCGATCCTGATCTTTTTCAAGGTCGCAAGCAGGGTGTTTTCTTCAGAAATGACAAAAACTCCGCGCAGCAATCTGTCCGAGTTACCGCTGGCGGATGGCAGCGGGGTGGAGAAGCCACTGACCAGTTTTCCGATAGTGGCAACCACAACATTCAGGAAGATGGTTTTTTGTTCGGCAAAAGTCTTGTTGACCCAGTCCATGTTCTTTTGAGGGATACTTTTTCCTAACAGGTGCGGTCGTTTGGGGAAGGATAGCCAGGAACCATCTTTGTCCATCAGGAAAAAATAATTAAAAAATGGTGTTACCCTGCTCATGGTTGAGATTGTTTCATCTTTGATCTCTTGTACGGGAGAATTGATGCCGGGTAACTTGGCGATCTCTTCTAATTCGTTAATGGCCAAGCGGAATGAATTGTCAAATTCGGTAGTAATCTGATCGGATAAGGCGGTCTGCATCATGATCGAGTCGGAGATCTGCTTATCTTTTATCTGCGGACCGATGAAAAAAGCCTGGTAGGCAAGCAAACCACCCATCGTAAGGAGGAGGATTGCAAAAATCTTAAATTTAAGGCTATGGACGAAGGCCATTCGGATGTTTCTCCTGGAAAGCGATATCGATGATATAGCTAAATAAGCAAGAATGTGGCTAGGACCTTAAGAAGCTAAAGGAAACACCGGTAACTGTCAAACAATAATAATTGATGCAGTTGCACGGGTTTAAGGGAAAGAAGTGGAGATGAAGGTGTTTTGGCATTTTTCCGTATTCAGGTTGGGGTGTGGCCTGAAGGAGGCCCTCAGGTTTAAATGCCTCTTCTAAGTAAAGCATGGTTTTTTCCGGTTATTCGACCAGGCCCCGTTGCGAAACGAGTTCTTCCCATAACCCGATAGCCATTTTGACGGCAAGTTTCGGGTTAGGCTGGGCCTCCGGGTGGGTGAACATTTTAGCAAAGATCCTGGCGGCGGTGTTAGCAATGAATTCTTCCTTATTGATCTCTTGCATTGGGACCTCCTATGTGGTGGATAAATTAATCCGGGGTGCGACTCATGTTATGATTCTACCCAGAAAAGTTTTAAATGTACAAGCCGCCCTTATACAAATGGCCGATTTCAGGCTGTGGATACATTATTGATCGGCAGTCCTGTACCCTAGTTTCATAGATGATCAGAAATGCCGCAATCAACACCTTGTCCTGACATCTGTGTTATCCTGGTTCCAGGTTGCCATAGGGTTGCCTGACTATCTTTCAGGTAGATACGTGAATTAACCTGATCAATTTAAAATCATTTTACCGTCTGCTGAAAAAGGGCTGCTTAACAAACACAGCCCTAATCGACCTTGCGGAATACGGAGTTTTGGTGCTCATCGGCAACTTGGCAAGTTGATTTTTAGGGTGATGGATGCTATAAAACTTCTGCTTTTGTAATATACATAATGATGACTAGGCGTTACGTTGTTGGCGTGAGAGGCATCTGGCCCCGTGTATTATTTAAGGAAATTGGGAGATGAATTCTATCTTGGTATCTGTCCTTCTTTTGTCCGAAAGATGTCTCGGCAACATGCCAATAAAATACTTGAGGAATAAACCAGGGATCTTGCCTTTTTCACTTAAGTTTTAACTAGATTACAAACCGGATTGACCTTTTGAGTGACGAGTCCTTATGGGTTATTGGCTTGCGGCAAATTTGATCTTTGTTCTCCACCTTGGCTTTGTTTGCTTCGTGGTGCTGGGGGGGCTCCTGGTCCTAAAGTGGCGGCTGGTCGTGGTTTTGCATATCCCGGCGGTAGTGTGGGGGGCATTGATTGAGTATCAGGGTTGGATCTGCCCGCTCACTCCGTTGGAACAGCGGCTCAGACATGCGGCAGGGCAGGGAGGCTTTACGGGGGGCTTCATCGAACATTACTTGGTGCCTCTCTTGTACCCCGCCCAACTTAACCGTGATATGCAAATCTTCCTGGGTACTCTGGTCATCGTCATCAACATCGCTGTATATGGGTGGTTGCTGGCGCGGCTTGTCAGGGGCAGGCATGGTGTCATCGGGTAAACGAAGATGGCTTACGATTAGAGCCTTGCCGAGAGGACCAGAGAGATATCTGGCGGGCGCGTTATTGAGAAGAAGATGTGTGGTGGGATCTCTTTAGATCAATGAAGGGACTTGGCGATGTCGATCAGAAGGATTTCGGGATGACGCTGACCTGCTCGCCTGGGTGGCATTTTGTGGAGAGTTTGTGGCTTCATTGTCATTCCAATAATATGAACCGGATCAGATCAGGCAGAAACGGTTTTTTTGACAAAAATGGCTGGACAGTGAACAGAGGATTTTAAATGGCAAAGCCATGGCGGATAGTTGACAGTATTGAGACCGATGAGGGGCTCCTCGATCTTCGTCAGAGAGGCGAAACGGATTTCCTGATCACCATTGACAGCCGAGTGCTGATGAACTCCTCGGCCAATATGTCCGAGATAGTTTTGTCAGAGCTGGCCTGCGAGTCCCTGAAGAACAAAAAGCATCCCCGAGTGCTGGTGGGTGGTTTGGGCATGGGGTTTACCCTGAAGGCGGCCCTTGATAATCTCCCGGCAGATAGTGAAGTCGTGGTGGCTGAATTAAACCCGATAATGGTCAAATGGTGCCGGGGGCCGATTGCCAATCTTACCGCCGGGGCAGTTGATGACCCGCGGGTCAAGGTTGTGATTGATGATGTGGCCTCGGTGATTCGCGCTGCAGCAATGAAGGGCAAGGGGAATCGTTTTGATGCGATAATTCTCGACCTGTATGAAGGGCCCTATGAGGGAGATCAGGGGCGGGGTGAGTATCTGTACGGCGATATGGCACTGGAATTAAGCAGTTCAGCTTTGCAGGACGGCGGAGTGTTTGCCGTTTGGTCCGAAGACCCGGATAAGGCTTTCGAAAAACGTTTGCAGGCGGCCGGGTTTTCCGTCAACCGACAACGGCCGGGTCGGGGCGGCCGTAGACATGTGGTTTACATCGCCAGGAAAATGGCCGGGCGGCAGGCCAGTGGCTCTGGGAAAAGAGGCTCAACCGGCCGCAAGCCCCACAAAAGAAGATCACGATAGATGGCTGAGCAGATAGCGAGTACTTGCCAGACCGGCAAGATCGCGGCGGCGGTTCAGGTGCTGAGGTTATACCCCTTAAGGGGCTACTGGCAGTAACCTAATTAGAAAAGGACCGCAACGTTAGTCACTAAATTAAACCTGGCTGTTGTCGGTCCAGGGCAAATCAATACCTGTCGGGATCAACTTGCGCCTGGACTTGGCAGCGCTTCTATTATCCTAGCCGCGCTTCTTGAAATTGCATTCCCCTTTTTTTCTGAGGCGGATGGATTCCGGAGTTACTTCAACCAATTCATCATCGTTAATATAGGCAATGCAGTCTTCGAGACTCATTGCCACCGGCGGGGTCAGGACTACATTTTCATCTGTGCCGGAGGCCCGCATATTGGTAAGCTTTTTACCTGTAGCCGGGCTAACAACCATGTCGCTGTATCTGGCATTTTCACCGATGATCTGTCCTTTATAAACATTAACTCCGGCTCCCAGGAAAAGGCGGCCGCGATCCTGGAGATTGAACAGGGCGAAGGCCACGGTTGTGCAGGTTTCCATGGCCAGAAGTACCCCGTTTTTCCGATTTGTTATTTCACCGGCATGGGGGCCGTATTTGGCAAAGACATAATTCATGATGCCCATGCCTTTGGTGTCGGTCATGAATTCGGCCCGGAAGCCTAGCAGCGCTCTGGTAGGGATCGTGTAAACCAGTCGTGCCATGCCGCGATCCTGGGTCATATCGATCATCTGACCTTTGAGGTTGCCCAGTTTTTCGATGACTGCGCCCTTATAATCTTCATCCACGTCAATGGTTAGTTCTTCATAAGGCTCAAGGAGTTGGCCACCCACTTCCTTCATGATAACTTCAGGCCTGGTGATCTGAAACTCATAGCCTTCCCGTCGCATCTTTTCGATCAGGATTGACAGGTGCAGTTCGCCCCGGCCTGAAACCCGGTAGCCAACAGCATCGGTCAAAGGTTCGACCACCAGAGCGACATCGGAGAGGGTTTCTTTGCGCAGCCTTTCGTCTATATGTCTGGAGGTAACAAATTTACCTTCAAGGCCGGCAAAGGGGGAGTCGTTGGGGATAAAATTCATCGACAGGGTCGGCGGGTCGATCTCGATTAACGGTAATGGCTGAGGATTGTCGGCATCGGTAAAAGTGACGCCGACTGTTATCTCTTCGGTGCCGGCCACCGCGATTATCTCACCGACTCCGGCCTGGTCGGTCGGGATTTTCTGGTCGCACTCAAAGCGGAAGATTTTGGAGATCCTGACCGGGGTAATTGTCCCGTCCCGTTTGGCGACCACGATGTTCTCGTTGACCTTCAAGGTCCCGTTAACCACCTTGCCGACGCCCATCCGGCCCAGGTAAGGTGAGTATTCGATGCTGTTTACCTGCATCTGCAAAGGGGCATCAGGTGAACCGGCCGGGGCGGGAACATGGTCGATGATCAGATCCGAGATTGGCTGCATGTTATCGTTGCTGTCGGCCATTTCTTTCAAGGCGTAGCCTTCTTTGGCCGAAGCGTAAACCACCGGAAAGTCTAATAGTTCGTCCGGGGCATTAAGTTTGACAAAGAGATCGAATACCTGGTCAACGACCCATTCGCATCGGGCGGCAGGTTTATCGATCTTGTTAATGACGACGATGATTGGCAGGTCATTGGCCAAGGCCTTTTTCAGGACAAAAAAGGTCTGGGGCATGGGGCCTTCCTGGGCGTCAACAAGGAGTAGACAGCCATCGGCCATCCTTAGTACCCGCTCGACCTGACCGCCGAAATCGGCGTGGCCTGGGGTGTCGATTATATTGATCTGATGGTCCTTGTAATTGTAGGAACCGTTCTTGGAAGCAATGGTTATCCCCCGTTCTTTCTCCAGATCCATCGAGTCCATCAGTCGTTCGGCAACTTCTTGATTGTCGCGAAACATGCCGCTTTGTTTGAAGAGCTGATCGACCAATGTGGTCTTGCCGTGATCGACATGGGCAATGATGGCTACGTTTCTGATTTTGTCCTGATTCATGCAATTACCAAAAGTTATATTTTTATCTGTTGAAAGAGAATCGGGGATAATATTGGAATGAGTGGTACTTAGCAAGAAAAAACTAATGAAATAGTGAAATATTTCTTGACACCAATCCGTGCGATTCTTTATAAAATTAGTTATGGTGGTGTAAAGTGGTGTGGTAAGGAAT
The DNA here is from genome assembly GCA_030673265.1 of Pseudomonadota bacterium. GTDB lineage: Bacteria > Desulfobacterota > Desulfobulbia > Desulfobulbales > JAGXFP01 > JAGXFP01. The sequence goes on from DAOVJK010000014.1 coordinate 7,749, forward strand.
ATAGAGGATGCTTGTGACTGAATCGGCATTAATCAGGGGTACGACGCATAATTTTCGCGGTCGCTCTGAACATAACCTGGATGGCAAGGGCCGACTCAATATTCCTACGCGTTTCAGGGAGGTGCTGCGTCGGCAATATAAGGATAGCCGCTTGATGGTCTTCCCTTGGCTGAACTGCCTCAAAGCCTACCCGATGGCAAGGTGGGAGGAGTTGGAGCTGAATTTGCTCAATACCGGCAAAAAGCAGCCGGAAACCGTCAAGATGGTGCGCTATATGGTTGGCGGGGTTGTGGAGTGCCCCCTCGACAAGCAGGGGCGGATCTTGCTGCCTGCCAAGATGCGGACAGATAGCGGCATAGCTAAGGAAATCCTGGTTAGCGGCATGATCTCTTATTTCGAGATCTGGGATAAGGCTACCTGGGAGGTCGACAATCAACCGTCAGCTGAGGATTTCAGGACTTTTGAGCTTAATCTACTGGAGAGTGGCTTGTTTTGAGTGAACCCGAGAGTACAGCGCCCTACGAGGCCGCCCATGTTTCGGTCTTGCTGACAGAGGTCTTGGACCTGCTGCAGCCTCGAAGCGGTGGGGTCTACTTAGATGGCAATCTTGGTTTAGGCGGTCATGCCGGGGCCATTTTGAAAAGAAGTAGCCCTGAGGGTCGCCTTATTGGCCTTGACTGGGATGACCGGGCGCTCACTTTGGCCCAGGCAAATCTGGCGGAGTTCGGTGAGCGGGCCACCTGTATAAGAAGTAATTTTACCGAGATCAAAGCGGTTCTGGCTGATCTTGGTCTGGACAGAGTAGACGGAATCTTGCTTGACCTGGGACTGTCTTCCCTGCAGCTTGATGCGGGTGAAAGGGGTTTTAGTTTCAGGGGCAGTGAGTCCCTCGATATGCGGATGGACGACCGTGGGGATGAAACGGCAGCCGATCTTCTAAACAAGCTATCCAAGGATGATCTGGCGGATATCTTCTATTATTACGGAGAAGAAAGGCAGGCCCGGCCAATTGCGGCGGCGATAGTTGAGAGCAGAATAAAGCAGCCGTTTACCACTACTGATCAATTGGTGGCTGTGGTGGAAAGGGCGATTCCCAGACGTTTTCATCCGCGCAAGATCCATGTGGCCACCAAGGTTTTTCAGGGGCTGCGTATCGCGGTTAACCGGGAACTGGATAATCTGGTCAAGATCCTCGATATCGGCAGTGAACTGTTGCAGCCGGGCGGCCGGTTTTGTGTAATCTCATTTCATTCCCTTGAAGATCGTTTGGTCAAGCGGGCTTTTGCTAAAGATCAGCGTCTTCAGGTAATTACCAAAAGGCCGGTGCGGCCGACGGAGAAAGAATGTCAGCGGAATCCACGGGCCAGAAGCGCCAAACTACGGGTTGCCGAAAGAGGGGTGGGGTGATGGACGATCATTGCCGTCAGCATTCATACGAGGGGGCGAGACCGGTGTCGGGGGCGGTACGAAGAAAGTCCAATGATGCTATGCCCTGGCGTGTTGGCTTGCCGATTATTCTGGTTATGAGCTTGAGTGTTGTTGCCAGTCTCTGGTTTGGCTGGAGGATAGATAAAGATCTGGGCGCGCTTTCCCGGAACAGGCAGGAGCTTGCCAGCGCAACAGAAATGAATCGGGAATTAATTGCCAGGCGTGACAGTTTGCTGGCTAAAAAAAATATTCTTAAGAAAGCGGCTGTTCTGGGACTTTTCCCACCAACTGACAAACAAATTAGAAAAATTAAAAAACCATAGGCCCGTGGATGAGAAAGTCATCTCGTAAGACGATGAAAAAGACCCGTCCCAAGGTTCATGCGGCGATGTTATTCCTTGGCATTCTGGTGATTCTGGCTCTTTCTACGGGGTGGAGCCTATCTAATGAACCAGCGGATATTCGGGCTGTAGCACATCCCCTTGGCGATGCTGCCGGTCATGGCAATATACTTGATCGAGGTCATCGGGAACTGGCAGTGAGCTTCATGATGAAATCTCTCTATGCCCGGCCCCTTGAAATCGTTGATATTGACCAAACTGCCAGTCGTCTCGCCGATGATCTTGGTCTCGATGCAAAGAAATTAGCTCGTGAGCTTAAGTCGGAGCGCAGTTTTGTCTGGCTTGGCCGACGGCTGCCGGAAAGCAGGGCTGATGCCATTTTAAAAAAGGGTGGCAGGGGCATTTATGCGGTTCAAGAGGCCCAACGATTCTACCCGGACCGACGGGACACTGCCCATGTTGTGGGGTTCCTGGAAGAAAACAACGGTTTGGCTGGTTTAGAGTTTTACTATGATCATCTTCTGCGCCGTGGCTCTGGTGGCATGGCCGCTGAAAACGAAAATATGGAAGGACATCTCCAGTTGACCCTTGATCTGCGGGTCCAGAAGTTGTTGTCTGGAGAGCTTGGCCGGTTGCTCCAGAAAACAGAGGCTCCGTCCGGTTCCGGGATTATGATTAACATTAAAACCGGCGCCATTCTGGCGATGGTCAGTCTGCCTGATTACGATCCAAATTATTATTGGGATTCCAGTAGTATCGATCGCCTAAACCGGGCTGTTGCCGGAAGTGTCGATGTCAGTGGCTTTCAATCTCTTTTCGGTTTTGCTGCTAGCTATGAAGGTGTTGTGGCCGGCGAGCAAGGCGAGTTGGCAGCCCTGAAGATGGCTTTACGGCGGGAGCATCAGCCGAAGCCGAGACGAGGCGCCAAGTGGTTTAGGCAAAATGGTGCTAATCTGTTGTCACCGGAATTGCAGGTCTGGTCCGAAGAGGCTGGCAATGAACAGACTTCCATGGGTGCGTCCTTTGGCCTTTTTAGGAATACCGGTATCGATCTCCCGGAAACGCTCAGCAGTTTGCCCGAGCAGTCAGGGCAGACCTCGCCGTTAAAATTGCTAACGGCCTTTGCGGGATTGGTCAACGGCGGTATCGGGATTACGCCCCATTTGGGTGAAGCAATTATTGACCCGTGTTCCGGCAGGCGTGTCATCATTGATCGTCCTCAAAAACTGGGGTTAGTCAAGCCTTTGACCAGTAAAAAAATAGTTGAGTTGTTGGCGGATGCTTCCCGGTCGGGATCCGAAGTGCTTTTCCTGGAAAGTATGCGGCAAATTGTTGCGGTAACGGAAGATCTTGGTGGTGAGGTGCAGGCGGCCGATGGTCGGCAGGATCGATATCAGACGGTAATGATCGGTCTCGCACCTCGCCAAGAGCCGGAATTTGCCCTGATGATTGCCCTAGATCGGGCCGTTGTTGCCAGTAATGAAAAAACGCCGATGCGGAGTATGGGCGAGGCTGTGATCGGTCGGATGATGAGCTTGGCCGACGAAAAAATTGAACTGCTGAGCCCCGAAATTATGGCGGCCAGTGAGAAACTGATATATACAGAGTGGCTTTCTTCTAAGATTTTTGAGAAGAAAGACTTGGCAGCCGTCAGCAGTTCGACCGGGCAGAGGGTGATGCCTGACCTTGTTGGGATGAGTTTGCGAAAGGCCTTGCGCAATCTGCAGCAGCTTGGCTTAAAAGTCGAAATTGTCGGCTCGGGACGGGTTGCGGCCCAGAAGCCTGAATCGGGCATGAACATTTGTGGTGATGAATGTCTCCTAACTTTGCTGGCCGATGAAATTGGCTGATATCGTAAATTAACAGGCATAAAATGGCCCAGGAATCAGCGGAAATTACTAAGACATTGCAGGAATTAACCTCGGGAACCGGTATTGAGGTTGGCGAAGCTGATTTGCATCTGCAGATCAGCGGGATAGAGGCTGACTCCCGAAAGGCTGGAGCCGGCAAGTTGTTTGTCGCAGTGAAGGGAGAGACTTTTGACGGGCACGATTTCCTGAAGAAGAGTGTTGAGCTTGGTTGCGTGGCCGTGGTTGTCGAACAAAAACTATCTGCGGCTACATGTCGTGAACTCGGGGTGGTAGTTTTGGTGGCACCAGATGGTCGCCAGGCCTTGGCCGCCTTGGTTGCAAATTTTTATGATCATCCGGATCGCCAGTTGAAAATGATCGGGATTACCGGCACTAATGGTAAGACCACGACCAGCTATCTTTTGGAGTCGATGATTCTGGCCGGCGGTGGCGAGCCTGGCGTTATTGGTACGGTAAGCTACCGGTTCGCGGGATGTGAGGAGGGAGCTTCTTATACCACCCCGGAGCCCCTCGCTCTTTATCGGATGATGCGGGAAATGGTTGAGAACGGAGTTGATCATCTGATTATGGAGGTTTCCTCCCACGCTCTGGTCCAGAAGAGGTTGCACGGCATTAAATTTGATGTGGCGGCCTTTACCAATCTCAGCCACGAGCACCTTGATTTTCACGGCGATATGGATGGCTATTTTGCGGTTAAGAGCACGTTGTTTACCGACTATTTGCAGGAAGACGGCATAGCCGTCGTGATGCTGACGGATGAAGAAGAGCCGGTCGAGCAGGAGATGGCATGGGGGGACAGGCTGGTTGCGGATTTGTTCAATAGCGGTCGGTTCCGCAAGTATGGCGAGGGCAATGGCGTAGAAGGGAGTTGTTCTCGGAATCTTTTGCTTACCTGTGGCCGGCAGCGGGGCGATATCCATGTTGCGGAGGCCGAGATAACTCTGGAGGGGATCAGGGCCGAGATTGTCGGCTTGGGGGACGACGTTTTTTTTGAGTCACCGCTGGTCGGTGATTTTAACCTTTTGAATATGGCCACGGCGATGACTATTGGCCATGTGTTGGGCCTGACCGAAAAGCAGATTGGCCGAGGCCTTGTTGAAACAACCAGGGTTCCCGGGCGACTTGAAAGAGTTCGCCTGGATGATAGCGATAGCGCCGATCAATGTCGGGTTTTTGTTGATTTTGCCCATACCCCGGATGCCCTTTCCGGGGTGTTGCAGAGTGTCCGGAGCCTCTGTCGAGGGCGGTTACTGGTAGTTTTTGGTTGCGGAGGAGATCGGGATCAAGCCAAGAGGCCAATCATGGGAGAGATCGCTGGACGTTTGGCCGATGTCGTTATAATTACTACGGATAATTCCAGGAGTGAGGCGCCACGCAGTATTATGGCCGATATTGAAGGTGGGCTAATGGTTGAGGGGTGCAGTCTCCTGCCGAAAGGGCGGGTCCAGGATTTACTGGCTTCGGGTGGCAAAGGTTATGAGGTCATCGAATCGCGGCGCGAGGCGATTCGCCTGGCGATTAGTTTTGCGGCGGCCGAGGATGTGGTCTTGATCTGTGGTAAGGGGCACGAAACTTACCAGTTGGTTGGTAATAAGAAATATTTCTTTGATGATCGGCTTGAAGCCGCTAAACAGCTGGTTGCAGCAAAAGGTTAAAGTGAATGGTCGCCGGTAAAAAAAATAATGGGCCAGAGCCTGGCAGCGCTGCAGGTGGCTCTGGTAAAGCTTTTAGTAAGACCGGTGAACAGGCCTGGAGTCTTGAGCAGGTTATTGCGGCCACGGGTGGTAAATTAGCGAGCGGCAATCCGGACGCGATTTTTAGTGCGGTATCGACGGATAGCCGCTCTGTTGCCAATGGTGCCCTGTTTGTGGCGCTACGCGGCGATAATTTCAATGGAGAAAAGTTCTGCGGAGATGCTGTAAGGCTTGGCGCGGCCGGTGTCTTAGTGACTGAAGTACCGGAGCCGCCTCTGGACGTGCCGGTGATTATTGTTGATGATGCCCTGCAGGCGCTCGGGAACCTGGCGGCGTTTCGACGGGCCGGGATGCAGAATCTCACGGTACTTGCCATTACCGGCAGTTCCGGTAAGACTACGGTCAAGGAGATGGTTGCGGCGATCTTCGCTCGGAGGTTCAAGGTCATCAAGACCTTGGGTAATTTCAACAACCTGATCGGTCTGCCCCTTTCTCTGTTGCCGGTGGATGTAAGTCATCAGGTGGCGATTTTGGAGATGGGTATGAATCAGCCCGGTGAGATTGCCCGGATGGCCGAAATTGCCCGGCCGGATATCGCCTGTATTAACAATGTCCAGAGTGCCCATCTCCAGGGGCTTGCCAGTATTGAGGGAGTAGCGGCAGCCAAGGGGGAACTTTTTGCCGGCATGAAACCGGATGGCATTCTGGTCGTCAATCTGGAAGACCCCCTGGTCAGAAAGCTGGCCCGGCAATATGGTCAACAACGGATCACCTACGGCTGGCGTCGTCAGGCGCTGGTCCGGGGCACCTATCTATACAATCGAGGCGAGAACGGTTTTTCGTTTACCTTGACTATCGGCAAGGAGAAGGGACGGGTCAGGCTGCAATGCGTCGGTCGGCATAATGTTCTTAATGCCCTGGCCGCCGCCGCCCTTGCGCATGGCGTCGGCATCTCTTTCGATGACATCTGTCGGGGGCTGGCCCAATTTGTTTCCTATGATAAGCGGCTGCAGATTGAGCAGGTGAGCGGCGGCTTAAAAGTAGTAAATGATACTTATAATGCCAATCCAGCTTCCATGCTTGCCGCCCTGGAAACGGTGAAGGGGCTGAGGCGTAACCAGCGCTCTGTGGCGGTGCTTGGCGATATGCTGGAACTTGGCGCTGAGGCTGGGGTCGCCCATCGGGCAATTGGTGAGGCGGTGACCCGGCTTGAATTTGATTATTTACTGGCCTGCGGTTCTTTTGCGAAAGAGATGGTTGCAGCAGCCAGGGAGGCTGGCATGGGAGCCGATCGGGCCGTGGCTTTCGCCGGCAAAGATAAGATAGTAACTCACTTGCGGCAGCTGGAGCGCGAGGGGCAAATCGGACCCGGAGACTGGTTGCTGGTCAAGGGATCCAGAGGACTTGGGATGGAATCTGTTGTCGCTGCTCTGCAGGAGGAATGCTAAATGCTTTATCATCTATTGTACCCACTCCATAACTTGTTTGGAGGGTTCAATGTCTTTCGCTATATCACTTTCAGGTCAATCGGGGCGACCATCACCTCGTTTATCCTGGTGCTGCTGGTTGCCCCTGCTTTTATTCGCTTTCTCAAGCGGCTGCAGATTGGCCAGGTGATCAGAAAAGACGGCCCGGCGAGTCATTTCAGTAAACAGGGGGTGCCGACCATGGGTGGTGTCCTGATAATTTTTGCGGTAAGCTTGAGTGCTCTGCTGTGGGTTGATCTGACCAACTATTATGTCTGGATTGTTTTGGGGGTTACTCTCTGGTACGGAGCGATCGGGGCCTACGACGACTACCGGAAAATACTCAAAAAGGACAGCAAGGGCCTGAGTGGCCGGGGCAAGATTCTTTTCCAGGTTATCGGTGCAGTCGTTGCCGGCTGGTTTCTCTATACCAATCCTGATTTTGACAGCCATCTGAGTTTCCCGTTCATGAAAGAGATCGGGCCTGATCTCGGGGCCTGGTATTTACTGTTCGCCCTGCTGGTGGTGGTGGGCGCCTCCAACGCAGTCAATTTGACCGACGGCCTCGATGGGTTGGCGATCGGGCCCACGGTTATTACTGCCGGTGTTTATCTGTTGTTCTCCTATCTGGCCGGTCATGTCGGTTTGGCTGCTTATCTGCAGATTCCTTACGTGCCGGGGGCCGGTGAGGTTGCTGTTTTCTGCGGGGCGTTGGTAGGGGCCAGTCTGGGCTTTCTCTGGTTCAATACCTTTCCGGCCCAGGTCTTTATGGGAGATGTCGGTTCGTTATCCATCGGCGCGGCACTCGGTACCGTGGCGATCATCACCAAACAGGAAATTTTATTGGCCATTGTCGGCGGCATCTTTGTCATGGAGGCCCTGTCGGTGATCATCCAGGTGGGTTTTTTCAAATTCAGCGGCGGCAAACGAATTTTTTTGATGGCCCCGTTTCACCATCATTTCGAAAAAAAGGGCTGGGCCGAGCCCAAGGTGGTGGTGCGGTTCTGGATAGTTTCCATTGTTCTCGGGCTAGCGGCCCTGGCAACCTTGAAGCTCAGGTAGCAATATGATGGCATTGCCAAATAACTCAAGCCGGAAGATCGGTCCTGCGAGCAAGGTCCTGGTCGTCGGTTTGGGCCGCTCCGGAAGAGCTGCCGTTAAACTATTACATAAACTGGGTGCGGCAGTCACGGCGACCGATAGCGCCACCCTTGAAAGGCTCGATCAACAATTCCTGGACTGGGCCCATAGTCACGATGTTAAGGTCGAAGGCGGGGCTCACAGTGACAGACTACTCGATAAGGTCGATTTGGTTGTGGTCAGCCCGGGAGTGCCCCTTGACCTGCCCCTGTTGGATGCGGCCAGGGGACGGGGAGTGGCAGTTGTCGGTGAGATGGCTTTGGCCGCCGGCTTGGTATCGACCCCGATTGTCGCGATTACCGGCACCAATGGCAAGAGTACGGTTACGGAACTTATCGGGGCGATGTTCCTGGCTGCCGGGCGACGGGTTTTTGTCGGCGGCAATCTTGGCCAGCCGCTGAGCGAATACCTGCTCGATCCTTATGAAGCGGAGGTGTTGGTCTTGGAGGTCAGCAGCTTTCAACTGGATACGGCGCCTGATTTTCGGCCAGAGGTTGCTGTTCTTCTGAACATCAGTCCCGATCATCTGGATCGCTATGTCGATTACGAGCATTATGCCGCTTCGAAGTTTTCGCTGTTCAGTGCTCAAACACGGCTCAATGCGGCTGTGCTTAACGCTGATGATCATGAAATCATGGGTCGGCTGGCTGCGCATAATTTTGTCAGCCGCCGCTTCTTTTTTGGCTGTAATTGTCCTGAGGGGGATAACAGTGCCACGATTAACGGTTTGGAGGTGATCGTTAAAGCGGGGCCAGGGGCAAAAGAAGAGCGCTACTCGCTGGCGGCAAGCGAACTGGGGTTGGAGCCCAATCTGCATAATGGGGCTGCTGCAATTATAGCGGCCCGGTTGCTTGACTGTCCGGCAGAGGGGATTAGGACGGCAATAGCCGAATTTAAAACCCTTGGCCATCGCCTGGAGAAAATAGCGGAGATTGGCGGCGTGCTATACCTGGATGATTCGAAGGCCACTAATATCGGGGCGGTGGCTGCGGCCCTGGCCGGCATTAATCGGCCGGTGGTATTGATTGCCGGGGGCCGCGATAAGGGTGGCGATTATCGCCTTTTGGCTGGAATCGTTAAGGAGAAGGTCAAAGGCATGATCCTGATTGGCGAGGCCCGGGACAAGATGGCTGCAGTTTTTAGCGAATTGACCAGAGTGGCATTGGCTGATGATTTACCGGCTGCGGTAAGGTTGGCTGCTTCCATGGCTGACAGGGGTGATGTTGTCCTCTTATCTCCAGCCTGTGCAAGTTTTGATATGTTCACTAGCTATGGTCATCGGGGCCAGGTTTTTAAAGATGCAGTTCTGGCCTTGCGGTAATTCAATAAAGGGAAGGAATGTTTATGAAGACGGTTTGTTGTGCCTGTCGAAGGGCCAAGGGCAGTGTGGGCTGGAAAGAGGAAGCGGTGGATCATTTCATGGGAATAACTTACGGGGTCTGCCCTGACTGTTACTGTATCGCTTTGGAGAAAATCCGGGCTAATTATGCTACGGACAGAGATTGTGAAAATATGTTGATAGCCCGGCGGAACGAGTCGGGTGGGTTGGGTTTGGCTGGATGAAGTCACCTGTAGAAAAAAAACCGGTGCGCCTCGTTGTAACCGGCGGTGGCACTGGCGGCCACCTTTTCCCTGGTATTGCAGTTGCCGAGGCGATAATGGCAGAAAGGTCAGGCGGCAAGGTGCTTTTTATCGGCACTGACCGTCAGATTGACAATCAGGTGTTGGGGCAACGCCCCTTCATGACGGCCTCCTTGAAATGCCAGGGCTTGAAAGGTAAGTCGCTGTCTGCGATTTTGCTGGCGCTTGTTCAGTTGCCGCTAGCTCTATTCAAGGCAGGCATGATTTTAAGGGGATTTAAGCCTGATCTGGTTTTGGGGGTGGGTGGTTATGTCACTGGGCCGGTAGTCTTGGCGGCAAAATTGCTTGGCATTCCCACCTGTATCCATGAGCAGAATTCGGTTCCTGGGCTGGCCAACAAAATGGTCGGTAAATTTGTCGACCGGATATTCCTGTCGATTCCAGGCAGTGAGGGTTTTTTCCCGGCAGGTCGAGCGCTGCTGACCGGTAATCCGGTCCGGCGCGAAATTCTGGCCAGTAATGATCAGCCGCCAGAAAAAAAAGGGCCGATCCTGCTGGTAATGGGAGGCAGTCAAGGCGCTCATCGACTGAACGTTCTGGTCGCGGCAGGGTTGTCTGGCGTAAAGCAGGAGCTACCGGATGGTTTTCTGGTGATTCATCAGACCGGTCGCCAGGATGAGCAGCTGGTCAAAGATCAGTATGAAACCGCCGGGATCAAGGCTGAAGTGGCGCCATTTTTAAGTGATATGGCAGCCGTTTATCGTCGGGTCGATCTGGTCGTTTCCCGGGCTGGCGCGACCAGTCTGGCGGAAATATGCGTGTTGGGCAAGCCATCGATCCTGATCCCTTATCCTTACGCGGCCGATAACCATCAGGAACATAATGCCATGATGGTGGCTGATCGGGGCGGCGCAATTATGAGGCGGGAATCTGAACTGGAGAGTACGGTGCTGGTAGCTGATATTTTAAAGATTATTAATGACCCCGAGGAAATGAGGCGTATGGGCGAGAAGGCCCGGGAGGTTTCTTTTCCAGGAGCAGCTGAATTGATTGTCAAGGAGTGTCTGGCCCTCGCAGGTCAGTAGAAGGAGTTTACTAAAAAAAATGTATAAGAAAAAGGCCAAGCATATTCATTTTGTCGGAATCGGCGGCATTGGCATGAGCGGTATTGCTGAAGTTCTGCTGAATCTGGGATACCGGGTCAGTGGCTCTGATCTACGGGAAACTGCAATCACCCGTCGGCTTAAAGCGATGGGCGGCACGATTAATCAGGGCCATCAGGCCGAGTGGATTGAAGGGGCGGATGTTGTCGTAACTTCTACCGCAGTCAAAACCGATAACCCTGAGGTGACGGCGGCCCATGAACAGCATATTCCGGTAATCCCAAGGGCCGAGATGTTGGCCGAATTGATGCGGCTTAAGAAATTCGGCATCGCCATAGCCGGTAGTCATGGCAAGACTTCGACCACTTCGATGGTAGGGTGGTTGTTGGGCCAGGCCGGCTTGGATCCAACGGTAATTATCGGTGGTACGGTCAACGCCTTTGGCACCAATGCTAAACTTGGCGAAGGTGAATTTCTGGTGGCGGAGGCGGATGAGAGTGACGGGTCGTTCCTGAAGTTATCGCCGGTGGTGGAGGTGGTTACCAATATCGATCTTGAGCATCTCGAATTTTATAAAGACATCAACGAGATCAAGGAGACATTTCTACAGTTTATCAGTAAGATACCCTTCTATGGCGCGGCAATTATCTGTATTGATGATCCTAATATTGCTGAAATTTTTCAGTTTATCGACAAGCGGGTCATTACCTATGGCATGAGCGCCCAGGCGGAGGTTCACGCCAGAGAAATAAAAACCGAGGGACTCGAGTCCGGGTTTGATGTGTACCGTAATGATGAACTGCTGGGCAGAGTGACTATAACGCAGCCCGGTCTCCATTATGTCTATAACTCCCTGGCGGCAGTCTGTGTCGGCCTGGAACTTGATATTTCTTTCCCGGTGATTGCCGAGGCACTGGCGGGTTTTTCCGGGGTGCATCGGCGGGTTGAGGTTAAGGGCGAGAAGCAGGGGGTAACGGTTGTTGATGATTACGGCCATCACCCTACCGAGGTCAAAGCTACCCTGGCGGCAATGCGTGGCGCCTGGCCGAAGCGGCGTTTGATAGTGCTCTTTCAACCCCATCGCTATAGCCGGACCCAGGGGCTGTTTAAGGAGTTTGGTACTGCTTTCCATGAGGCCGATGTGCTGGTGATGACTGAGATCTATGCTGCCAGTGAAGATCCGATTGAGGGTATTTCCGGTGAGTCGCTACTTCAGTCAACCAGACAGCATGGTCAGAGACAGACCCATTTTGTGGCGCAGGTTGATGATCTTGCCGCAGAAGTTGTGCCTCTGTTGAAAAAAGGGGATGTGGTTCTTACTTTGGGGGCTGGTAATATCTTGAGAGCCGGTGAGGCTATTCTTGAGCAACTTGATCATGTGCAGTTATAAAGTGGTCGCGGTCCGGACCAAAAGACGAATTGAGCGAAAATGGCCAGTGTGATTGCCGTAGAAAACCTGGAGGACAGATTACGGGAATTCTGGCCCGGCGCGGTTCGTTGGCGGGTGCAAATGGCGGAATTCACCACTCTTAAGGTCGGTGGTCCAGCTCAAGCCTTGGTGCTGCCGGTTGATATGGCTGAAGTCGTCTTACTGGTCAATGGCTGTCAGAGTGCAAAGATCCCGTGGTGCGTGGTGGGTGGCGGCAGTAATTTGCTGGTCGCAGATGAGGGGGTCCCCGGCGTTGTAATTGTTTTGGGCCGTGATTTTGCTGACATTCGCATGAGCGGTAAAGATAGATGTGGCCGTACTCTGGTAGAGGTTGAGGCCGGTTGCCGGTTGGCCCGGCTCTTGAACTGGTGTCAGGATAAGGGCTTGGCCGGGCTTGAATTTGCGGTCGGAATTCCCGGTACGGTCGGTGGGGCAGTGGTTATGAATGCCGGGGCTTGGGGCGGTGAGATTAAAGATGTTTTATCTTCTCTAACCTGGCTTGCATCAGGCAGCGTGACCAGTAGAGTCCGGGCCGAACTTGATTTCGGTTATCGTTGCTGGCAGAGGCCGGCTGACGCAGTAGTTCTCTCAGCTACTTTTGCCTTCACCACCGAAGATAGTGCGAAGATTGGGGCTGTCTGTCGGCAGCACGTCGCGGCTCGACGGAGCAAACAGCCGGTCGCCCACGGGGTGGCCGGGTCGTTTTTCAAGAATACTGAGGCAGTGGCGGCGGGTAAACTTATCGAAGATGCGGGGCTTAAGGGTACCCGGATTGGCGGGGCTGAAGTTTCTGCGGTCCATGCCAATTTTATCGTTAATACCGGTGCTGCTACTACTGAAGATATAATTAAAGTGATGGAGTTAGTTCGGAAAAGGGTTTGGGCGGTTCATCGGGTCTGGCTGGAACCAGAGGTGCATTTCATTGGTGTTGACGGGAATCGGGTCGTTGGTAAGAGATAAGCAGAAAAGATATCAGCCTTCCCGACGTAGAGGGCTGCGGAGGAGAAAGGCGGG
>DAOVJK010000180.1 GCA_030673265.1 Pseudomonadota bacterium
AGGACTTCGCGGAACAGTGTCGGTCAGTTTATGGCTAAAAAAAAGGGGGTGAGGACGGCCGAACGGGACATCTTCCTGGATAATGTTCGGGATCCGCAAAAAATTATTATCCAGTTACGTAAGCTGGTTGATGTTGCCCGGCGGCAGGGTTTTGCCATAGCAATCGGCCATCCCTACCCCGAGACCCTGCAGGCCCTCCAGGAGTACAAAGGGGAGCTCCTTAGGCGAGTCAAGGTAGTTGGGGTCGGGGCAGTGGTTAAGTGATTTTTACAGGGCCGGATCTTTGTAGCTCTGGGAGGAAATGTAAGTTATATATTAAATACTTTTTAAGGATGACAAAAATCCTATTTACGTAATAGTAGGATGATAATATAAAACACCAACAGGTTTGTGTTGGTGTTTTTCGGTGCCCCCCCCCCGAAGAACAGGTGCAAAAGGGCAGAAGTTTTTTGACAAACGGTGTGTTTAGTATTAAATTAAAAGCTTAAATAGCTGAGGTTGAATAATGCAGGACGAACATGTGAAAGATATTGCTGCTTTGCTGAAGACCATGTCACACCCGATAAGGTTGAAGATTCTTTGTATGCTACAGGAAAAGGAGATGGCAGTTGGTGACATCCGGGAGGAGGTCAAAACCACTAACGCTAATGTTTCCCAACATCTCTCCATTTTACGCAATCAGGGAATTGTCAGTTCCAGAAAAGATGCAAATTTTATTTATAATAAAATTGAGGATGAGCGGATTCTGGAATTGATCGCCAAGATGCGAGAGTTGTTTTGTGAGGTTTAGCTCAATGGGCCGAATCTTTCTTCCCATCCTTACTTGTCGGGCTCATAACGCATTTATTCAGTAATTCCCGCATCGATACCATTTCTATTTCTTGATATTTTAAGTTTGTAATTCACAAATATGCTTCCCGGGAGTCTGACAATGAAAGGTAGGTCTCTAGTTGGTTTTTCAATAAATAATCCAAAAACAGTTACAGCCATTCTGGTTCTTTGTACCCTGGTGCTCGCCTCTTTGATGGTCAAGGTCAAGGTCGATACCGATCCGGAGAATATGCTGAATGAGCACGAGCCGGTCCGGGTCTTTCATGACCAGATGAAGCAGGAATTCAGCCTCAACGATTATGTCGTGTTGGGGGTGGTAAACGAGCAAAACCCGGACGGTGTTTTCAATATTGAGACCCTGACCAGGATCCATGAGTTGACCGAATTTGTCAGGGATATGCACAATGAGGACGATCCTGAAAAAAGGGTGGTGACCAGGAACCTGATCTCGCCCGGGACGGTCGATGCCATCGAGCAGGCCGGTTTGGGCCAGGTCCGCTTTGACTGGTTGATGAAAACCCCGCCGGTCAATAACCAGGAAGTTGTCCGGATCCGGGATCTGGCCATGAACAACCCCCTGCTCAAGGGGACGCTGGTCTCGGAAGATATGAAGGCCATGGGGATATATATTCCTGTGTCGCAGAAGGATTTCGCCTCTGAAGTTCGCAACCGCCTGCTCGAAAAAATCGAAAAGTACGACAGCAGCAAAGGCGACAAGTTTTATATTACCGGTCTGCCGGTGGCCGAGGACACCTTTGGCGAGGAGATGTTCGTCCAGATGGCCGTCTCCGCTCCCCTGGCGATGTTGGCGATTTTTCTGCTGATGCTGATTTTTTTCAAGCAGATAAAAATGATAATTTCGCCAATGGTTGTCGCGATGATGTCGGTGATCTGCACCATGGGTTTGTTGATCGGTACCGGTAACACCCTGCATATCATGAGTTCGATGATTCCGATCTTTCTGATGCCTATTGCCGTGGTAGACAGTATCCATATCCTTAGTGAATTTTTTGATAGTTACCAGCGCATCGGCGATCGCCGCAAGACCCTCGAACACGTGATGGGCCACTTGTTTATGCCGATGCTTTATACCTCGTTGACCTCGGCGGCCGGTTTTGCCTCATTGGCCTTGACGCCGATCCCGCCGGTTCAGGCCTTCGGTATTTTTGTCGCGACCGGAATAATGCTGGCCTGGTTGTTTACAATTATTTTCATCCCGGCCTATATCATGATGCTTAAAGAAGAGAGCCTGGCCGGTTTTGGGGTCGCCAAGACGTCATCCGGCACCATGGATCACAAGTTGAGCAAACACCTGAAATGGCTTGGCGAGATAACTTACCGCAAGGCCAAGATCATTCTGGTCCTGACTCTTGCCGCTATAATTGTCGCCGGCTATGGCATCAGCCAGATCAGGGTTAATGACAACCCGGTTAAGTGGTTTCACAAAAAACATTCGATTCGGGTTGCTGATCGGGTTTTGAATAATCATTTCGGCGGCACCTACGAATCCTATCTGGTTCTCGAAAGCGGCGTTGCAGAACTCGATGTCGCCGGGACTGCCGACTGGCTCGAAAATGAACTGCAGAGCATGGCTGTTGAAGCGCCGGGTCGGCAGGTGGTTGTTAAGGCTACCGAGCTGTTGCAGAAAGAAAAAGGGGCTACCTCTGTTGATGGACTCCTTGGCAATCTGCTCGCAGCTTGGGAGCAGGAGATGGATGCGGCTGCGGATGCTGATTATGACAGCTGGGGCGATGTGGTCGATCTGCTTGACAAGGCCCGGAGTCGGACCAGTATCTTCAAAGATCCGGCGGTACTTGAGTACGTCGCCGATCTGCAAAAGTTTCTGGTCGACAGTGGTAAGGTCGGCAAATCAAATTCAATTGCCGATGTGGTCCAGAAGGTCCACCAGGAACTTTATGCGGGACAGCAGGAGTACTATCGGATCCCCGATAGTACCGGGGCCGTGGCCGAATGTTTGATCTCTTTTCAAAACAGTCATAAACCCGATGATCTTTGGCATTTCGTTACCCCTGATTATCGGAAGGCCAATATCTGGATCCAGCTCCGCAATGGCGATAATCAGGACATGCAGGCGGTGCTTGATGCGGTTGAAGGCTTTATGTCAAGCAACCCACCGCCCCTGGCCATCACCCATCAATGGGCCGGCCTCACTTATCTGAACGTGGTCTGGCAGGATAAGATGGTTTTTGGCATGCGTGATGCCTTTTTGAGTAGCTTTGTGATCGTCTTCTTAATGATGGCCGTGCTGTTCCGGTCGGTTAGCTGGGGGCTGTTAGCAATGGTGCCCCTGTCGGTGACCATCGCCTTCATCTACGGGGTGATTGGTTTTGTCGGTAAGGACTATGATATGCCGGTGGCGGTCCTTTCTTCTTTGACTCTGGGCTTGGCGGTTGATTTTGCCATTCATTTTCTCGAACGGAGCCGCTCGACATATAAAAAGACCGGCTCCTGGCAGGCGGCTGTTGGTGAAATGTTCGAAGAGCCGGCCCGGGCCATCACCAGGAATGTTATCGTTGTCGCGATCGGTTTCACCCCACTGCTGGCTGCGCCTTTGGTCCCCTATCAAACGGTGGGCATCTTTCTGGCCAGTATCATGGCGATTTCCGGGTTCGCCACCATGTTTATTTTACCAAGTCTTCTGGCTGTCCTTGAGCCATGGTTTTTCAAGAAGATTAAACGGCAGGTCTAAAAGGAGTTTGTCATGAAAAACTTTATTCCTTCAGTTATCGGCTTAACGGTTCTGTTGTGGGTGGCAATCGGCGGGGCTGTTGAGGCCGCGCCTGCGGTTGACGAGATAATCAACCGGGCCAATCTGGCGGCTTATTACGGCGGCGATGATGGTCGCGCCGATGTGGTGATGACTATTACCGACAGTCAGAAGCGGACCAGGACCAAGGAGTTTGTCATTTTACGCAAAGACCTTAAGGATGGCGGCGAGCAGAATTTTTATGTCTATTTCAAGAAACCAAGCGATGTCCGCAAGATGGTTTTCATGGTCCATAAACATATAGACAGGGATGATGATCGCTGGATGTATCTGGCCAAACTTGATCTGGTCAAGCGGATCGCCGGTTCCGACAAGCGGACCAGCTTTGTCGGCTCCAACTTCTTTTATGAAGATGTTTCCGGTCGCGGGGTTGAGGAGGATCTCCACGAATTGGTGGAAGAGACCGCCAAGGAGTATGTCCTGAAGAATACCCCGAAAAATCCGGACGAGGTTGAGTTTGCCTCATATACGGTCTGGATCGACAAGCAGACTTTCCTGCCGGTCAAGGCTGTGTATTTTGATCGGGAAGGGCGTAAATACCGGATAGTTGAGGCCCTTGAGACTAAAATGATCCAGGGCTTCCCCACCGTGGTTAAATCAAGGGTCCAGGATCTTTTGAGCGGCGGAGAAACAGTCAGCGATTTTAATAATGTTAAATACAATCTCGGGCTCAAGGAAAAGATCTTTACGGAACGCTACCTGCGTAGACCGCCCAAGGAAGTCAGGAAGTAGAGAGCGTTGATCATGACGGTTATTTCAGCAAATAATAAAAAACCCCGGTTCTTGCCGGTACTGCTGATCGGCCTGCTGCTGTTGGCGCCGGCCATCGTTAATGGCGGTGGTCTGGAGGATTTCCAGACCGGGCTCAGTGATAACTACCGGACCGAGTTTAACGGTTTTGTTGAGGCGCGCGGCGGCTCAAGGCTGCAAACCGACCCTAATCAGAACGATGCGTCTATCGGCGAACTGCGAATGCAGCTTGATCTCAGCAGTGATTTCGATTGGGCAATTCTGAAATTCAAGGGCGATTTGCTCGGCGATCTGGTCACCGAAGAGGCCGAGGCTGATCTCCGGGAGTTCAATCTGGCTTTTTCGCCTCTGGAGATGATGGATGTCAAGCTGGGGCGGCAGGTGCTGACCTGGGGCACCGGTGATCTGCTGTTCATTAACGATTTGTTCCCCAAGGACTGGGAATCTTTTTTTATCGGTCGTGATGACGAATATCTGAAGGCGCCATCCGATGCCCTGAAGACCAGTTTTTTTCTGGACGCCTTCGACCTTGATCTGGTCTACGTGCCGCTATTTAACGGATCGGTTTATATCGACGGTTCCCGAATCTCGTATTGGAGCGGCATGCAAGGCGGGGTCGTCGGTGAGAATTTCATCTTTGTCGATGACGAGAGAAACCGGGTTTTCAGGGATGATGAAGTTCATCTCCGGCTCGCTAAAAATGTCAGCGGTCTTGAGCTGGGAGTGTACGCTTATCATGGCTTCTGGAAGACCCCTGAAGGCGTGTTGATGGCGGGCCCGAAACTTTTTTACCCCGGCATGGCGGTCGGCGGGGCGAGTCTGCGGACCACCATGCTGGGTGGGATCACCAATCTGGAAATTGGTTATTACGATTCCCTTGATGATCGGGAGGGCACTGACCCGCTGGTTCGTAACAGCGAGCTTCGTCTGCTGACCGGGTTTGAACGTGAATTGGCCCGGGATTTGACCGGTGGTTTTCAGTACTATCTGGAATATATGCAGGATTATGACGAATACGAACAGACTGCGAATCCAGCCTCCATGAAGGACGAATTTCGCCATCTGCTGACGGTTCGTCTGACCAAACTGCTGATGAATCAAAACCTGAGATTATCTCTTTTTGCTTATTACTCTCCGTCGGATGAAGATGGTTATCTGCGTCCCAAGTTTAATTACAAGGTCAATGACCAACTGGCGATTGATGGCGGACTTAACTGGTTCTTCGGTGCGGAGGAGCATACCTTCTTCGGCCAGTTTGAGGATGCGTCCAATATCTACGCGGGTATCCGCTGGAATTTTTAATTTTTATTTTGGTTGGTTAATATTTAAGTCTCTTTTTTGAGAGGCATTGTTACAGGGAGGTTTTTTAATGAAAATGACTGTTAACGACTGGATTCATGCCATTGCCGGTTTTTTTATCATGGTCAGTCTGGCTCTCGGGGTTTGGGTACATCCGTACTGGCTGTTCGTCACGGCTTTTGTGGGAGCCAACTTATTTCAGTTCGGGTTCTCCAAATTCTGTCCGCTGGGAATCATCCTCAAGAAGCTGGGAGTGGCGGAAAAATAGCCGGTGGGCTCATGTTTGTTGACAAGTTCTGTGAAGGTGGCTAAAAATATGGGTAATAGAGCAATGGCTCGGGGCTAGAGCTGGTTTCTGCTGGTTATCTGTATGATATTAACAGGTTACGGTGCTTGGCAGATGGTGACGCAAACGAAAAACCAAGTTAAGGAGAAGGGTGGTTCGGTGCAACAGAACTTATTTTCGAACAGCAACACAATTGCCGCACCCGAAGTCCGGAAAGACCATGCCGAGCCGGACCAAAAGCTTCAATCTGCATCCGCTACTGACCTTCGTAAGGCAGGTTATTTAATTCTGACCATTGCTGCAATCTTTGTGATAAATGCCATGGAAGCCGGCAGCTATCGGACCCCATGGCCGGTGGCCGTTGTTGTTTCTCTCGCTGGATTCGGGGTGCTGGCCTACTCTTTTCTGAAGTCAAAGCGGGAAAAGCCCGACACCTGAAATTTTCTTGTCAGCATTGGTGTCTTTAATAAGCGGAACGGCGTAAGCGTTGTTCCGCTTCTTTATTTGGCGTTCCGGTGATATAGAGAGGATCAGGTGATGGTTCAATTATTTTCGGTTTTCTGTTAGAATATTACTCCCGC
>DAOVJK010000204.1 GCA_030673265.1 Pseudomonadota bacterium
AGCGGTCTATGCACTGTCCGAGGCCTTATCAAACCGTGATCTGGCAGCAACCCTCATCATCAACGGTCGCCTCCTGGAAACCGGATTGCATCCCCTGGTAATCGTCGCCACCCTGCGGAACCATCTTAAAAAAATGCTGATTATCGGCTCGATGCGGGACCTTGACAGCCCTGCTTACGCAGCTGGTCTCTCCTTCCCGGCCTTCAAGGGGGCCTATCTGGAGCGCTTGAAAGAAGCACGGGCCGACTGGCCCAAGGATCTGCCGGGTCATCCCTATGCCCTGTATATGATGTTCCGAAAGGTAGAAAAATTCCAGACGGCCGCTCTTATCAAGGCCCTGTCTGAGTTGCTGGCCACTGAATACCGCTTGAAAAGTGCTGCTATTCCTGAAAAAATAATCCTGGAGAGCATGTTCTTTAAGTTGCTGGGTCAACGATAGATCTATCCACCATTGACAAACTGGCAATTGATGGAAACTTTATGTTGTGGTGGCTTGGCCGGCATCAATTCAGCGCTAATTTTTAAGTGCGAATTTCACTCGGGTAATTTTCAATACATTCGAGTTTCCCGAAATCAAAGGGGAAACACTAAAATCTGGATAATTAACAATGGGCAACACTCGCCACGAAGATGAAGGGCTGGCTATCGCTGACAGCCGCCAAAAAACTGAAGAACCGCCGATGTACAAGGTGTTGCTGCTCAACGATGATTATACCACGATGGATTTTGTCATTATGGTTCTGGAGGTTGTCTTCCATAAAGACGATCAGGAGGCGACTCAAATAATGTTGAAGGTCCATCAGGCAGGACATGGGGTGGCTGGGGTGTTTACCAGAGACATGGCCGAGACCAAAGTCGCCATTGTTCACGATCTGGCCCACAAAAATGAACATCCGCTTAAATGTTCCATTGAAAAAGCTTGAACCCATTAATCGGGAATAGAAAACATGATAAACAGTAATCTGGAAA
The DNA here is from genome assembly GCA_030673265.1 of Pseudomonadota bacterium. GTDB lineage: Bacteria > Desulfobacterota > Desulfobulbia > Desulfobulbales > JAGXFP01 > JAGXFP01. The sequence goes on from DAOVJK010000204.1 coordinate 970, forward strand.
TGGCGCTGTTCATGGCCATCCGCGAAGCCAAGAAAAGAAAGCACGAACATGTAACGGTGGAACACATCCTCTATGCCCTCCTCCATGAGGATATGGCAATCGACATAATCACCGACTGTGGTGGTAAGCCCGAGATCCTTAAAGAGAAGCTCGAAAAATTCTTTACCTCTAACATGAATCCGGTCAAAGAAGAACTGGCCGAAGATCCAATCCAGACAATCGGCTTTAACCGGGTGCTGCAACGGGCCATCTCCCATGTCCAGAGTTGTGGGAAAAAAGAGGTCGATTCCTCCGACGTACTGGTTTCAATTTTCGCCGAACCGGAATCTTACGCTGTTTATTTCCTTAAAGCCGAAGGGTTGCAGCGCTTGAGTGTGGTTGAATATATCTCCAATGAATATCCCTCTCCCGGTATTGGCAATATAGAGAATCAGGATGAAGAAATGCCGGCAGAGGCTCCCTTGACCGATTTCGATAGATATACGGTCAACTATGCTGAATTGGCGGCCCAAGGCAGGATCGATCCATTGATCGGTCGGAATCGGGAACTGGAAAGGATGATGCAGATCCTCTGCCGCCGCCGCAAAAATAACCCGCTGCTGGTTGGCGAACCGGGGGTCGGTAAGACCGCCATTGCCGAAGGCCTGGCCTTGCACATTCACGAAAAAAAGGCCCCGAAAATTTTGGCAGATGTTGAAATACGGTTGCTGGATCTCGGCGGTCTGATGGCCGGCACTAAATATCGCGGTGACTTTGAGAAGCGGATGAAAGCGGTAATCAGCGCTGTCGAGGAAAACCGGAAAATCATCCTCTTCATTGACGAAATCCACACCATCGTCGGGGCCGGCTCAACCAGCGGTAGCAGCATGGATGCCTCCAATCTGCTCAAACCGGCCTTACAGGCTGGAACCTTGCGTTGCATCGGCGCGACAACCTATGAGGAATTTAAAAATCATATCGAAAAAGACCGGGCTTTGGCGCGCCGTTTTCAAAAAATAGATGTTGGCGAGCCTTCCGAACAGGAAACCTATGCCATTCTCAAGGGGCTCAAATCCCGCTATGAAGAGCATCATGGCATTCACTATTCCGGCCCGGCCCTGAAGGCCACCGCCGAACTGGCGGCCCGCTATATCACCGACCGCTTTCTGCCGGACAAGGCCATCGATGTTATGGATGAGGTTGGTGCCGCTTTTCGGTTGGCCAAGTCGACCCGCAAGAATCCGCTTATTACCGTTCGTGATGTAGAAAATGTAGTGTCAAGAATGACTCGGGCACCGGCCCGGCGCGCCAGGGGAGCCGATGTTGAGCAGTTGCGCGGTCTGGAGAGGTCCCTTAAGGCGGTTATTTATGGCCAGGACCATGCTATCAACGCTCTGGTCACCGCTGTTAAGAGATCGCGGGCTGGTCTCAAGCAGGGGGACAAACCCACCGGTTCATTCCTCTTTGCCGGGCCTACCGGGGTAGGCAAAACCGAAGTGGCCCGCCAGCTGGCTACGGTGCTTGGTATCCACTTCGAACGTTTTGATATGAGCGAATATATGGAAAAACACGCGGTGGCGCGTCTGATCGGCGCCCCCCCGGGCTATGTGGGTTTCGACCAAGGCGGTCTGCTGACCGAGGCGGTCCGGAAACACCCCTACTGTGTACTGCTCCTTGATGAAGTCGAAAAGGCCCACCCCGACATCTTCAGCATCCTGCTGCAGATCATGGACCACTCGACTCTGACTGACAACAGTGGTCGCAAAGCCGACTTCCGCAACGTCATCCTGGCCATGACCACCAATGTCGGCGCCAGGGAAATGAGCGAAAGAGGGATCGGCTTCATGGCCGAGAGTAAAGGCGGAGAAAAGAAGGCGATCAAAGATATGTTTTCACCTGAATTTCGGAATCGTCTGGATGCAACTATTACCTTTAATTCCCTCGATAAAAAGGTGATGAATCTAGTAGTTGATAAAATGGTCAACGAGTTACAGGCTCAGCTGGTCGAAAAGAAGGTGCGAATTGAATTGACCCAGGAGGCTCGCAACTGGCTGGCTATTAAAGGTTTTGACCCGGCCTACGGCGCCAGACCCCTGCGGCGGCTGATCATGCAAGAGATCGGTGATAAATTGGCCGATGAAATCCTGTTCGGCAGTCTGACCAAAGGCGGTATTGCCCGCATCGGCGTGAAAGGTAAAAATTTACTATTCAATTACAGCTAATTTTATTAGGCTTAAATATTGGCTTTATCATCGGGATTGAACTGTTTAAGCTTGGAGAAGAATAATGGCTGTAAAATTTAATAAAATGATTGTTTTGACGGTTCTGGCCGTTTTGTTTCTTATCTTACCCGCCTGCAGCCGTGATAAAAAGGAGCAGACGACTGAAAAACCGGAAGTAGCTGAGACCAAAAAGGCCGAGCTGCCTAAGAAGGTAGTTGTGACTTCCATAAGTGGCAAGATTCTGGAGGTAGCCGGGGTTGGATCCGGCAGCTTTATCTTTATTCTGCTTGATCGCGGTGAACAACAGATCTGGGCGACTGTCCCTGCCGCTGATGTTAAGGTCGGCGAAGAGGTTACTCTCTTAAACGCCAACATTTTCAAGAACTTTCGTAGTAAATCCATGAACAGAACTTTTGACGAACTTATTTTCTCCACCGGCATTGCAGGAAAATCCACCGGGAGAAGACTTTCCAGCATATCCCCAAAACAAGCTGGCAGGTTGGCTCCGGATGTTGTCGATAGTTCATCCCCAACCAAATGAGCTTAGTACATAATCAGCATAACCTGAATTAGGGAGAGGAGCGGCTTAGTTCACCTGCCCAGATCAAATGAAAATCGCTGTCATTGGCCCTGGTGCCATGGGTTGCCTTCTGGCCGGGGCACTTTGTGATGCCAACAAAGTATGGCTGTTGGATCACAATCCTGATCGCGCGGACCTGTTGAACCGCCAAGGTCTGGTTATTGAAGAAATCGGTCATTCCAGAAGCTGTCGAGTTAACGTCACCGCAGATTTGCGACAGATTGGACCAGTTGAGCTGATCTTGCTCTGCGTCAAAGCCGGCAAAGTCAAGGAGGTCCTGCATGCAATTGGCCCTCTTTGCAATCAGGAATCCCTGCTCCTCGCTCTGCAGAATGGCATTGGGCATTTGCCCCTGCTGCCTGAAATCCTCGGCGACAGCGCTTGTTGGGGGCTGGGGGTGACTTCTCACGGAGCAACCCTGATCGGCCCTGGTTACGTCCTGCATAAAGGTCAGGGAATCACCCGGATCGGCCTGCCAACCGAATCAATCAGCACAGACGCTAAATCAATAGAAAAACTGACTGCGGCCGCGCAAACCCTCACCGGTGCCGGCATTCAAACCGAGCTGGTGCCGGACATTCTCAATCATGTCTGGGCTAAACTATTGGTCAATGTCGGCATTAATGCCCTGACGGCCATCCACGATTGCCCTAATGGTGTCTTACTGGAATCGGTCGAAACCGTGGCGATTATGGAAGCGGCCGTTTTGGAAGCGAAACATGTCGCTGAAAAAATTGGCATTACCTTCGGCGATGATCCGTGGCATGTTACCAGGCAAGTCTGTCTGGCTACAGCGGCCAATATTTCCTCGATGCTCCAGGATATCAGGGCCAGAAGACCCACCGAGATCGAAGCCATTAACGGCGCTTTGATTCGGAAGGCCGCTGAACTTGGCCTGCCGACGCCGGTTAATGAGGAACTGGTTCGGAAGGTCAAGGAAATAGAACGGAACATTCACGATTTTACTTGACATTAGCCCCGTAAACAGGGCAAAGTAAGCCCCTTTTATTACTTAAGTGCGACTGGCCGAGCCAGCCTAAATTTTTCATATTTTTGCAAGAGGAAAACTAATGAGTTCCCATTTCTTTACTTCAGAGTCAGTTTCCGAGGGCCATCCCGATAAGGTGGCAGACCAGATATCCGATGCTATTCTTGACAGCATTCTCGCCCAGGATAAAAACTCCAGGGTAGCCTGCGAGACTATGGTGACCACCGGCATGGCCATCATTGCCGGAGAAATCACAACCAACGCCTGGGTCGATATGCCCCAGATCGTTCGGGATACAATTGAGGAGATCGGCTACAACTCTTCCGACATGGGCTTTGACTACAAGTCTTGCGCGGTTCTGACCAGCATCGATAAGCAGTCCGTAGATATAGCCGTGGGCGTTGATGAGGGCACCGGGGTTGACCTTGATCAGGGAGCCGGCGACCAGGGCTTGATGTTCGGTTATGCCTGCGATGAAACCCGGGTGTTGATGCCAATGCCTATCACCTACTCCCACCGCCTTGTAAAAAAGCAGGCAGAAGTGCGTAAGGCCGGCAAGCTACCTTGGCTGCGGCCCGACGCCAAGAGCCAGGTAACCATCGAATATGAGGATCGCAAACCCAAGCGAATTGAAGCGGTTGTCCTTTCCACCCAGCACTCTCCGGATGTCAGCTTCGATGATCTGAAAGAGGGCGTCATGGAAGAGATCATCAAACCGATTATTCCCGGCGCTATGATTGACTCCAATACCAAATACTTTATAAATCCGACCGGCCGCTTTGTCATTGGCGGTCCAGTAGGGGACTGCGGGGTAACCGGACGAAAAATTATTGTTGATACTTATGGAGGCATGGGCTCACACGGTGGCGGCGCCTTTTCGGGCAAGGACCCATCCAAGGTTGATCGCTCATCATCGTATATGGGACGGTATGTGGCAAAAAATATTGTGGCTGCCGGTATTGCCACTGAGGTTGAGGTGCAGATTGCCTATGCCATCGGTATTGCCAATCCGGTGTCCATTAACGTTAATTCTTTCGGGACCGGCAAAATAGAAGACAAAAAAATCAAACAGCTGATCAAAGAACATTTTGACCTGCGGCCTAAAGCCATTATACAACACCTGGATCTTCTCAGGCCGATTTACAAAAAAACCGCCGCCTATGGCCATTTCG
>DAOVJK010000081.1 GCA_030673265.1 Pseudomonadota bacterium
GCCGCAATGACCAGACAAACAGGGGCGGCGGCGATGCACCGTTGCCCTAAGGCCGCTGATGAGAGCGCTGCTCTCTGGTCAGTGTCCCTGACCCTGATCAGAGCATGTTGGCGGGGTTGGTAGCGGTAGACCCCGGGCGCAAGCCCGGCACTCAAACCGACGGCGAGATAGATTTCAAGCGGATAGAGGGCTCCGGCCGACGGCGCCGCCCGCAGCCCGTCCGGGCTGGTGATGCCCTGGGCGGCCCAAAGCAGTTGGGCCAGGTTCTGCAAGTGGATAGCTTCTTTAGAGTACTCGCGGATGGACCTGCGCCCGGCCAGAACAGCTTCGATTGAGACCTGGCTTTCATGTCGGGCCTGGGGCAGCTTTATCATTTCAGGCTCCTTCTCCATTATCTGCAGGGAATGGGCTTGAGAGCTCCCGAAATACAGGAGCCAGAAGAAAATAATGATGATAGCCCGTGGCAATATCAGGCGCATATTTTTTAGCCTCCGGCAAAATAGGAGATGTGCAGGGCCTGGTAAACGAGGATAAGTTCAGTTTAGGGGAGTGGCCGCCTGAAAGTCAAATCAGCAGCAGGGAGAAGTGTGATTCATTGCCTGCTTGCCTATTTGTCGTTGCTTCACATACAATCAAGATTGATGGCGTCGTAATAATTCTTATGAGTTCATCAAGATTAACAGGGATAATATTATCCAGGCCATAATCGACCGGCTAAAGATGAAATCGACAATCAAGGCAAATTATTAATATGGCAGAATTGATCCTCGACAAGGTCAGCAAAATCTTCGGTAATAATAGAGTCATTAGCGATTTTAACCTGAAGGTTGCCGATGGGGAATTCGTCGTCCTGGTGGGGCCTTCCGGCTGCGGTAAATCGACGATCCTGCGGATGATCGCCGGTCTGGAGCCGCTATCAGCCGGGGAAATTTATATAAACGGCGAGTTAGTCAATGATGTCCCACCCAAGGACAGGGATATTGCCATGGTTTTTCAGAACTACAGTCTCTACCCTCATATGACTGTCTTTGACAACATGGCCTTCAGTCTCAAAATGCGCAAGATCAACCGGCCACAAATTGCCGAGCGTGTTCATCGCACTGCTGAGACCCTTGGCCTTACCGATCTGCTGGCCAGCCCGTCCCGGGCTCTTTCCGGAGGGCAGCAGCAGCGGGTAGCCCTTGGTCGGGCCATTGTCCGGGATCCGCAGCTCTTCCTCTTTGATGAGCCGTTGAGCAATCTTGATGCCGGTTTGCGCCTGGATATGCGGGCGGAACTGATCAGGCTCCATAAAAGTCTGGCGGCGACGATGATCTACGTCACCCATGATCAGACGGAAGCCATGAGTATGAGTGACCGGCTGGTGGTGATCAAGGACGGGTTGATCATGCAAATCGGTCGACCCCTTGAAATATATAACAAACCGGCCAATCTTTTTGTGGCAGGCTTTATCGGCAGTCCGCCCATGAACTTCATTAGCTGCGAGGTTATCAGGCAAGGACAGGATATCCAGTTATGCAGAGACGATTTTCGCCTGACCTTAAAAGCAGCTGATTTCCCTGCCCTGGGGAGTTATGCAGACCGAAACCGGCAAGTGATTATTGGTCTCCGGCCCGAAGATTTTATCGTTGCCGGAAAGCCTGATTCTGAAGTCGATAATCTGCAGAAGATCGATGTTGTAGTTGAATATACCGAGCCATTGGGCAGCGAGATTCTGGCAACCTGTCAGCTGGCCGGTCTGCCCATGACTATTCGTCTTGCGCCTGATTACCGGGTGATACCCGGCCAGGAACTTGCGTTGTTGATCAAAATCGACGCTATTAAACTGTTTGATCCGCAGACCGGAGGAGCCCTTTGATGAAGAGATGGATGTTTTTCACGGTTGGCGTTGTTTTAGGCTGGGGGGTATTAGTAGGTTGTGAGGCCGAAAAACCGCTTGAGTCAACCAAAACCACTATCGATGTCTGGTTTCACACCGGTCAGCCTGCTGAAAAAACGGTCATTGAAGATCAGGTCAGACGTTTTAACCGCAGTCAGGACCGGATCTATATCAACCTTACCCTGATCCCCGAGGGAGACTACAATACCCAGGTGCAGGCCGCGGCCACCGACAACAAAATGCCGGATCTGCTCGATCTGGACGGCCCCTATCTTTACAACTATGCCTGGAAAGGCCACCTGCTGCCATTGGACAACCTTGTCTCACCCCGGCTTATGGCGGAACTGCTGCCCTCCATCCTGGCCCAGGGCACTTACCGGGGGAGGTTATATTCAATCGGGACCTTTGATTCGGGTCTGGGGTTGTTCGGCAACGGCAAGAAGCTGCGGGCGGTCTCGGCCAGATTGCCAACCTCGCCGGAGGAGGCCTGGTCCATTGCTGAATTTAACCAGATATTATCGGACCTGGGGCAGATTGATGAAGATGGCATGGTCCTGGATCTGCGGATGGATTACCGTGGTGAATGGTACAGCTACGCCTTTTCGCCGGCCCTGCAGTCCGGCGGTGGCGATCTGATAAATCGCCGCGATTATCAAAGCTCAGGGGGGATTCTGAATGGCCCGGCAGCCAAAGCTGTCCTGGGCCATTTCCAAAGCTGGTTCAAAAATAAATATATAGACGTCAACACCGATGCCAACAGCTTCACCGGCAATCGGGTCGCCCTCTCCTGGTGCGGGCATTGGGAGTACCCGCGCTATAAAGAGGCTCTGGGTGACGACCTGCTGGTCCTACCCTTACCGGACTTCGGCCGGGGGGCGAAAACGGGGATGGGCTCCTGGTCATGGGCTATTACCAGCAAGTGCCGGAACCCGGAGCTGGCCATGGAATTCCTGGAATTCCTCCTGGAACCGGCCGAGGTTATCGCCATGGCCAATGCCAACGGCGCCGTGCCGGCAACCCGCACCGCCATTGGCCTTTCCCCCTTATATAGACCGGGAGCCCCCTTACACCTCTTCGCCCGGCAACTCGAGCAGAATGCGATTCCCCGGCCTCGCACCCCAGCTTATCCAATCATCACCTCGGTCTTCCAGCAGGTCTTCCAGGATATAAGGTATGGGGCGGATATTACCGGGACCCTCGACCGGGCAGTCAAAATAATCGATCAGGATATCCGGGATAATCATGGCTATCCGGACCTGGACCGGGCCGATCAAGACAGGGCGGTCCGGTGAAATCATCCAGGGCAAAGTCCTTCGGAGGCAATGAAAAGCGGCTGGAGCAGTTAACTGCCTGGTTAATGGCCGGCCCTGCCATTTTCGGTCTGCTCGTTTTCATTGGCCTGCCTTTTTGCCTGGCGGTCATTTTTTCCTTAACTACCTTGAAACTGGATTCCCCCCTGCCGGTGGAATTCTGCGGATTTGAGCAGTTTTACCGGGTTTTCGCGGACCAGGGCTTCCGGCAGGCCCTGGTCAACAACACAATCTTCGCTGCTGTCATAGTCCCGCTTCAGACCACGGCAGCGCTGGCCCTGGCCTTACTGCTTAACCGGCCTCTCCGGGGCATGATTATCTTCCGGACCATTTTTTTCATGCCGGTAATTTTCCCGATGGCCCTGATCGCCATCGTCTTTGAGCTGATCTTCGCGCCCGGCCCCAATGGGCTGCTCAACAGTTTTCTGCTCTTTCTGTCAAATGGCTATTGGCAGCCCCTTGATTTTCTTCATAACCCGCATACCGCCCTGGCCGCCATCATAACCCTGTCGATCTGGCAGGGGGTCGGCTTCCAGATGATCATCATGCTGGCCGGCCTGCAGGCTATCCCGGCCGCACTTTACGAGGCGGCAGCAATGGATGGCGCCGACCGCTGGCAGCGGTTTGTCCATATAACCCTGCCCCAGATGCGAAATACCATTATCTTTGTCGCCCTGGTCACCACCATTCTGGCATTTCGCCTTTTCGATCAGGTCTGGATTCTCACCCAGGGAGGACCCAATCGGGCCACTACGACGGTCATGTTTGAAACGGTCAGGGCAATCTTCAAGAGGCAGGACGTGGCCCGAGGGGCGGCGATGAGTGTGCTGTTTTTCATGATCGTCTTGACGGTCACCATCTTGCAACGGTGGTTGGCCAAGGAAAAAAGAGAAATTGACTAGCTTGGTTAAGATGCGCTTCTCAACGCCAGGGCAGGGCCTTTGCTGGAAATATTGCTCCCTTGTGGCCAGCTATGTAGTTTTGGCCCTGCTGGCTTTGTTCTATCTTGCCCCGGTGGTTTTCATGATGGCCAGCAGTTTTAAAGCGGATCATCGGGTCTTGAGTGAAGGCAGTTCCATGCTGGCTTTTTTTCCGGCCGACGGTTCATGGCAGAATTACCTGGACGTCTGGCACCGGGTGAATTTCGACCGGATCATGTTCAATTCGGTTTTTATAACCGGCTGTATTGTCACTGGCGGGATATTGATAAATTCCATGGCGGGATATGCCCTGGCCCGCCTGCAATGGCGCGGCCGGGAAGTGGTGCTCGTGCTGGTGCTGGCCCTGTTGGTCATTCCTTTTGAAGCCATTGCCGTGCCGCTTTTTTACCAGATGATCATCATCGGCTGGCGGGACAGCTATCAGGTCCAGATTCTGCCATTTGTCAGCGACGCATTTTCAATCTACCTCTTTTACAATTTCTTTGTCGGAATGCCCAAGGAGCTTGAAGAGGCCGCCCGCATCGACGGGGCCGGGCCGTTTCGCACCTTTTTCCTGATCATTATCCCCAATGCCAAACCGGTCTTCGCCTCGGTGGCTATTCTGACCTTTTTAATGAGGTGGGGCAGCTATCTGTGGCCGCTGTTGGTGACAACCGGTGAAACCTATCGCCCCTTGCCGGTGGCCATGGCGGCATTCGAGAATCAGGTCAAGCTCTGGGGCGATATAATGGCCTTCGGGGTAATGATGGTGGCGCCGATCCTGTTATTCTTTCTATTATGCCAGAAATGGTTTGTTAAGGGGGTGGCCGCCACTGGCACCGGCCGGAAATTTTAGATTATTATTGCTTGGCTTCTTGATAAACTAGATTGAAAATTTGGTTCCGGTGTTTGGTTCAAGGCACCCTTTCACGCAGGCAATAAAAGTTCGAATCTCGTTGGGGACGCCATTAGCGTTTTATAAGCGCTGACATCCTGTTTATCTTGAGGTCGCCAAAACTAAAGATAATCAGTAAACATCATAAGTCTGGCCAGATTTATGATGTCTGACGGTCATCTTAAATACATCTTGCAAAATACTATCACCAGCTCCCTTCCCGAAGGGCTTGAATAAGGTCCCTGTTTGTTATTTCCGAAGAGTTATCCAGCCCTTCTGCTAAAAGCCTTTCATTCGTTTTCCTATCTATCAAAGCAGAGTTGGAAATCTTAATGATAATCCCCCATAAATAAGCATTTTGTACTATTGCTTTCTTCTCTATTCCGTGTCTAGGATTGATCTGTTGGATACTTAAAAGAGCCACCGTCTAACTGAATGGCAGGAAGCATGAGTTGGCGGGTTAGATAAAACTTTTAATGACATCTTAAATTTGTGAGCAAAAATTTTAATCAGAGAAAATGAATAAAACCGGCGCAGAAATCAGGCTGTAATTATTGGTATGAAAATTATGAAAATTGCACAAGTCGCTCCTCTTGTTGAGAGTGTCCCACCGGTACTCTATGGCGGTACAGAGCGAGTAGTTTCCTATCTCACGGAAGAGTTAGTCAGGCAGGGACACGATGTTACCCTCTATGCCAGCGGTGATTCTCAAACAAGCGCAAGACTTAAGCCTATATGCAAGCGGGCATTGCGGCTTGATGATAGGTGCCAATCCCCACTAGCCCATCACATGGTGATGCTTCAAGAGGTGTTTCGTGAGTCGAAACAGTACGATATTATTCACTTCCATACAGACTATCTCCATTTTCCATTGGCCCGTTTCAGCCAAGTTCCACATGTCACCACTTTGCATGGCCGCTTGGATCTTCCTGACCTTAAGCCTCTATACCGTGAATTTTCTGAGATGCCGATAATCTCTATTTCCGACTCGCAACGTAAGCCTTTGCCAGGGGCGAATTGGCAGGCTACCATTTACAATGGGATCCCTGATGATCTTTTGAAATTTCACCCTGAGCCGGGAAACTATCTTGCATTTATCGGCCGAATTTCTCCAGAAAAGGGAATTGAAGATGCTATTGAAATTGCCATTCGCTTTGGCATGGAGATACGAATTGCGGCAAAAATTGATCCGGTGGACAATTCTTATTTTAATGAAAAAATCAAGCCGCTTCTCTCTCACCACCTTGTGGAGTTCATAGGAGAAGTTGGAGATAAAGAGAAAAGCAGCTTTTTAGGCAACGCCTATGCACTTTTATTTCCAATCAAGTGGCCGGAGCCATTTGGCTTGGTGATGATTGAGTCAATGGCTTGCGGCACCCCGGTCATCGCATATCATTGCGGGGCTGTACCTGAAGTTATGCGGAACGAGGTTACTGGTTTTATCGTTGACAACATTGCGGGTGCTGTAAATGCGGCGCATCGTATCAATACGATAAACAGATCCAGCTGCCGGAAAGTTTTCGATGAATGTTTTAGCGCCGGCAGAATGACTCGAGGTTACCTTAACGCATATAAAGAACGTATTGATTCCAAGCGAAATCTACATAATATGTTTGCAGCCGGAGCTTTAATCAATGGAAGACGTTATACAGATCAAAGACCAGTGGTATATCCTGGCAACATCTCCCCGGGCGGAAGATCGTACCCGTGTCCTCAAAACTGAGGAAACCTTCGGACTTTTCGATCGGTTTGGAGATATTCAGCCAATCGGCATTGGTGAACAAGGACTTTACCATGAAGGAACACGCTATCTCAGCTCCTTTGAGTTAACTGTCAATCAAAGGCGGCCTCTGTTACTTAACTCGTCGGTTGCCAAGGATAATGTATTACTGGCAGTAGACTTGACTACCCCGGATTTATATCAGGACAGCGAGCTTAGTATCCAGAAATGTTCGGTTCACATTTTCCGTTCCAAGTTGCTCAGGGATGGAGTCTGTCATGAGCATATACGAGTTAATAATTTCGGTCGCAAGCCAGTGGAACTGGTCCTGGATTTTCTGTTCGATGCCGATTTTGCAGATATCTTTGAAGTGCGAGGCGCCACCAGAGAACGGAATGGGCAGAAATATCCCGCTGAATATACTGATGATACCGTAATCCTTAGTTATCGTGGATTGGATGATGTGAATCGGCGGACTCATATTCGCTTAATCCCGGCACCAGATAAAATGGAGGCAAACAGGGCAAGTTATTCATTATTGCTACCCGTCCAACAAGAGAAGGAAATATTTATTGAGATTAACTGTCAGTTCAATAACGTGGTTTTTCCACGCCAGGAGTATCTGGCCGCACTAAGCGAAAACAAGAATAACGGAGCCCTTGCCAAGGCTGAAACAGCATCTGTTCATACCGATAATGAGCAATTTAATGACTGGCTGAATCGCTCAGCTACTGACCTGCAGATGCTAACGACCAGGACAGAACACGGGAGGTATCCTTACGCCGGGGTTCCCTGGTTTAGCACCCCGTTTGGCAGGGATGGTATCATTACGGCCTTGCAGTGTCTCTGGGTTGACCCCGGGCTGGCACGAGGCGTACTTGGTTTTTTGGCGGAAAATCAAGCCAAAGAAGTAGATGCGGAGCAAGACGCTGAACCGGGCAAGATTCTCCATGAAACCCGAAAAGGAGAGATGGCTGCTCTCGGAGAGATTCCATTCAAGTATTATTATGGCAGTGTTGATGCGACACCGCTTTTTATCATCCTTGCCGGGGCCTATTTCCAGCGAACCGGTGATAGGACTTTCATTGAGCGTATTTGGCCCAATATCAAAATGGCGCTTGCCTGGCTTGATGAGTACGGTGATGTGGATGGTGATTTTTTCGTTGAATATTCACGCCACAGCAGTAATGGCATTATTCAACAGGGCTGGAAGGACTCTAATAATTCGGTTTTCCATCAAGACGGCAATCTTGCCCAAGGGCCTATCGCCTTGTGTGAGGTTCAGGGGTATGCGTATAAAGCCAAAAAGGTCGGGGCCGAACTTGGCTCCTTGTTTGGCGAAAAAGAGCTGGCTGGAAAACTTAACCTGCAGGCCGAGAGCCTAAAGAAAAATTTTAATGAAGCATTCTGGTGCGATGAGATAGATACCTTCGCACTTGCCCTGGATGGCAAAAAAAATCCGTGCCGGGTGCGGTCATCCAATGCCGGCCATGTCTTATTTAGCGAAATCGCAACTCAGGAATATGCGAGACGAGCTGCCAAAACTATCCTGAACCAGGATTCTTTTTCCGGATGGGGGGTTCGGACGATCCCCACAATTGAAAATCGCTATAATCCAATGTCATATCATAATGGTTCGGTCTGGCCCCATGACAACAGTATTATCGCCATGGGCTTGGCCAATTATGGATTCAAGGATGAGGCAATCAAAATTCTTACTGGTCTTTTTAATGCCGCCATCATGTTTGATCTACATCGGTTGCCGGAGCTATTTTGCGGCTTTGCCAAGCTTCCCGGGCAGGCCCCAACATCATACCCGGTTGCCTGCTCTCCCCAAGCCTGGGCAAGCGGCACAGTATATTATCTGCTTCAAGCTTGTCTTGGCCTTACTTTTTCAGTAGAAAAGCCACAATTGACGTTTTCATATCCACAATTACCGGATTATATCGACTTTGTTCGTATCTCAAACCTACGAGTTGGAAACGGCGTAATTGATCTAGCTCTGCGCAGGCATACCCTTGATGTTGGTATTAATGTGGTTCGTAAGGAAGGTGATATTGACATAGCCGTAATTGTTTAATCAAAATGAATGGATGATAGGCAACGATCAAAATGGTCCCAGAAGGTGACAGAGAGCAGCAATGCCCTTGATCTGGAACCAGGTGTGTTCACTATGGAAGATCCTTCTCAAGTCGCCCGGTCTCTGAAGAGTTCTGCCGAGCGTAGCGACCGAAGGAAGGCGAGTCCTTTTCGCTCAGCAATGTCTATGCTTAACTTTTATATCAATCGAGCGGGCACCAACTTATCAGACACACAGCGGGAAAGGCTGGAGATGGCAAAGGATGAACTTCGTGAACTCTACGGAAAACCACGACGACGGACGTAAGCATCAGCGGATGTGCCGACCAACAAGTTTATGGAGTTGACATAGCACGCCTGCAGATAGGCACTTTAGGGACGAGGAAAGGGCTAATCGCAAGGGCTAGGGCGTGCCGGCAAGCGCGCCACGCAACTAAGCTCTGGCGTTCCAAAACTAAAGATGTCATACCAACATCATAAAAAAACAGCCCCTCTCAAAATTTAAGATGTCTACTGTTTATCATAAGTGGAAATAACCCGGTATTTAATCTCTGTGCTGTTGGCTTCTTTGGTGGCTTTTTGTCATGAGAAAGTGTGTTGACCGGTTGAAAAGATAGGTAAACATGGCGAGTGTGCACCAGGATGGATCTTATCCAACGGGCATGGGGTTCAGGGCTGGAGGCGTTCCATGCCCCAGTTCCAGGTCATTAACGGAACTTTATTTGAGAGCGGCAAGATCTGCAGCGCCATTTCAGGAAGGCTCAAGATCGCACAGGTATTGTTTAATTTTGTGCTGCCGGGGTTTATGACCAGGGTCTTTGCCAGTTTTTCGGCGAACACCTGATGGGTATGGCCGACAATCAATACATCGAATTCGAATTCCGCCAAATATCTGCTCCAAAGGGTTTTCTGGCCAAGCAGGATTTGGCCATGTTCATCCAGTAATCTGATGCCATGGCCAAGGGGCCGTCGCGGACAACCATGCACTAAATAAAGGCGTTTGCCTTGGATTGTAAATTCCCGGACAAAAGGCAGTTTCCTGAAAGAATTGGCCAGTCGTTTTTGGCCCTCGCCGCCGGGGTGGTCGAAGGCCCAGACATCGTGATTGCCCAGAATTATTTCACACTCGCTTTTAATCAGTAATTCAACGGTTTCCTCTAACTCTGTCCCATATCCGGCAATGTCGCCGGCGCAGAGAATAATATCCACTTTGTTTTCCCGGAAGATTGCCAGGGCTTCCCGCAGAGGCTCCGGCGTAGCGTGGACGTCACTGATTAAACCGATTTTTGTCGACATCTGCCCTCTTTGTTGCTTTGTCCCATATTCACCAGTTTGTTCAAGTAGCAGAGGCAATAATTGAAATGACCGCCTAATTAAGCTGCAACGCTTGAGAGACCGGCAATCCCCCGCAGTAATGCTTGTCCCCCATCCTTCCTAAGCAGGACGCCAGGGCCAGCGGTACCCGCGTTGGCTTCATGGTTTGTCGCCCTTTGAGAAAACGATGTGCCAGACCGGCATTCAATTTATTGTAGAATGGCTGAAAACTTTAAGTCAATCGCTTAAAAGGAAGGTTCACCTAAGCGGGCAGTAGCTTGGAATTGATGCTATGCTCTCTATAGGTGGCTGCTGCGCTGGATCTCAGGGGATACTCAGCCGGGCAGTGGAGCTGCTACTGACTAAAAATTGAATGAATTATCAAAAAAAGAGGATAGTAATCATGGAGTTGTTCCAAATTATTGCCTTGTTACTGACTGTCTCCGCACTGTTCAGTTTCTTGAATTATCGTTTTATTAAATTGCCGACCACGATCGGTTTGATGGTAATCATGCCTGCTTTAACATCATAACCCACCAACTTTGAAAGCTCATCCAGGGTGGACCGTGTTTTCATTATTCTGGCATATGTATCTGCCAGCTGTTGGCCGTAATAACTAGCCGAGTAATA
>DAOVJK010000329.1 GCA_030673265.1 Pseudomonadota bacterium
CAGCTGGCCCAAAGAAGCTCGGTAAAATTGGGCTAAATACTTTCACCAAGCTATTTTCCTTTGTTTTATTGCTGAAATTATGGACAATGTTGAAATGTAAG
Organism: Pseudomonadota bacterium; assembly: GCA_030673265.1. Classification (GTDB taxonomy): domain Bacteria; phylum Desulfobacterota; class Desulfobulbia; order Desulfobulbales; family JAGXFP01; genus JAGXFP01. The sequence goes on from DAOVJK010000329.1 coordinate 102, forward strand.
GGCGGACCGGCGGAATTAGCTGAGGAAAATCCACCCGAAGAACAAAATCTGCTAAATTATAACACCCCACCTATGCTGTACAGCTAAGGTGGAAATGAACCTGCACCAAAAGATCAACAGAGGAACAGATTATGAAAATTCTGCTGGTACTTACCTCCCACGAGCAGCTCGGCGAGACGGGCGAGAAAACCGGTTTCTGGCTGGAAGAGTTCGCCTCCCCTTATTATGTGTTCATAGATGCGGGTGCGGAAATCACCCTGGCCTCACCCAAGGGCGGTCAGCCGCCACTGGACCCGAAAAGCGATGCCCCTGATTTTCAGACCGAAGCCACCGAGCGCTTCAAGACTGATCACGAGGCGCAAACAGCTTTGGCAAACACCGTCAAACTGGCAAATATCTCGGCCGCCGATTTTCAGGCTGTTTTTTATCCGGGCGGCCACGGGCCGTTATGGGATCTGGCCGAGGACCAGGATTCCATTGCCTTGATTGAGACGATGTATGGGGCCGGCAAACCAGTTGCGGCGGTTTGCCATGCGCCCGGGGTATTCCGTCATCCGAAAGCCAGCGACGGCTCGCCTCTGGTAAAGGGCAAATCGGTGACCGGTTTTAGCAATACGGAAGAGGCGGCGGTCGGACTCACTGAAATTGTGCCGTTTCTGGTCGAAGACGAATTAAAGCGCAAGGGCGGTAAATATTCCAAAGGAGACGACTGGCAGGCCCATTATGTTGTAGACGGCAACCTGATAACCGGCCAGAATCCGGCCTCGTCCGCGGTAACGGCAAGGGCTTTGCTGGAACAGCTTAAGAGATAAACAAATTAAACCGGGAGGGACTTATGGCGACCATTAAAGCTAAACATTATCTCAGGGTTAAAAACAGATTCCCTGATTTTCTCAACGCGGTCGAGTCCCTGGGCACCGCGGCCCGCAACGAAGGGCCAATCGACGAGAAAGGCTCACAGCTGATCCAGTTGGCCGCCGCCGCAGCGATTCGCTCCGAGGGGGCGGTCCACAGTCATACCCGAAGGGCGATTGAGGCCGGTGCCCAGGTTGATGAGATCTATCACGCCCTGATTCTGCTGACGAGTACTATCGGCTTTCCCAATGTTATGGCGGCCTTAAGCTGGGCTGAAGATGTGCTCGAAGACACCAAGTGAATAAGGCCTGGCCATAATCAGCCGCGCAACCAGAGGCCAGCTGGCACGTTTAATGGCTGGGAAAAACAAGGTTAAGCCATGCAGAGATGCGACTGGGTCCCGCCAGACAATAAAGCCTATCTTGACTATCATGACCGGGAATGGGCGGTGGTGGTGCACGATGATCTCAGGCTGTTTGAGATGTTGATCCTTGAGGGCGCCCAGGCCGGGTTGAGCTGGCTGACCATCCTCAAGAGGCGCGAAAGCTACCGGCTGGCCTATGACGGTTTTGATCCGCTTAAAATGGCGCGCTGGGATGAGGCCAAGGTCGCCGAGTTACTGCAAGATCCTGGAATTATCAGAAACAAACTCAAGGTCGCGGCAGCCAGAACCAATGCCGCCGCCTATCTGCAGGTTGTTGAAGAGTTCGGCAGTTTTGATCAATTCATCTGGTCCTTTGTCGGCGCCCAACCAATCAAGAACTCCTGGCAGACAATTGACCAGATACCAGCGACTACCGCGGAGTCCGCTCAGATGAGCAAGGAATTAAAGCAGCGGGGGTTCAAGTTTGTCGGCTCGACGATCTGCTACGCCTTCATGCAGGCGGTGGGCATGGTTAATGACCACCTGGTCGGTTGCTTCAGGTACGAATCCATCAAAGCAAGAGCAGAAAATGATCGATAAAGACGAAATAGATGCGGCCCTGGGCAAGGTGTTGGCCGGCGATGACCGGCTGCTGATGCCGCCGCCGGTTTTTGCAGCGATGCGGGGCGAATTTATCAGTTTTGACCGGGCCAACAAGATCCTGATGGCCAGGTTCCCGGTTCTGACCGAACAACTCAACCCTTACGGCAGTATGCAGGGTGGCATGATTGCTGCGGCCATTGACAATACCCTGGGGCCATTGAGCATGCTGGTGGCGCCGCCCAATTTCACCCGCCGTCTGGAGCTCAAATACCGACGCCCCGTCACACCCGGGCTCGACTTCATAACGGTAATAGGCAAATTCATCGAACAGAAAAAACGCCAGCTTTTCTTTCGGGCCAGCGTGGTTGATCAAGAAGGTAATGAGCTCGCCAATGCCAAGGCCGTCCACTGGATTCCTGACGAGGATCAAAATCCCCTGTGATCTAAATAATACGGGCCAGGGCGATATGGTCCAGCCAGGTTTCGCGCAGAACATTAAACATGAAGAGGGAGTAACATAGATGCTTGAGTTCATTCAACAATTCAGCCCGGTCACCCAGGCGCTCTTGGCAACGATCTTTACCTGGGGGGTAACGGCGGCCGGGGCAGCGCTGGTCTTTTTCACCCGAACCGTCAATCAGAAGGTCATGGATTCAATGCTTGGCTTTGCCGGCGGGGTGATGATTGCCGCCAGTTTCTGGTCTCTGCTGGCGCCGGGCATCGAGATGGCCGAACAGATGGGCTTCACCCCCTGGCTGACAGCGGCGCTCGGTTTCATGGCCGGCGGGATTTTCATGCGAATTACCGATATGGTCCTGCCGCATCTGCACCCGGGTTTTGATCTAAATAAAAGTGAAGGCATAAAAACCTCGTGGCAACGCAGCACCCTCTTGGTGCTGGCCATTACCCTCCATAATATCCCGGAAGGCCTGGCGGTCGGGGTTGCCTTCGGGGCCGTTGCGGCTGGCCTGCCAGCGGCGACTATTGGCGGGGCCATCGCCCTGGCCATCGGCATCGGCATCCAGAATTTCCCGGAAGGAACGGCAGTGGCAATGCCCCTGCGACGGGAAGGGATGAGTAAAGGCAAAAGCTTCCTGCTTGGTCAGGCCTCGGGGATGGTCGAACCGGTGGCCGGGGTCCTGGGGGCCTTATTTGTCCTGCAGTTGCAGGCCGTTCTGCCCTATGCCCTCTGTTTTGCGGCCGGGGCTATGATCTTTGTCGTGGTTGA
>DAOVJK010000210.1 GCA_030673265.1 Pseudomonadota bacterium
GGACTATACGGATATATCGGCTGGCCCGCAGGGTGAGTAGTTTCGAAGTCTGCGCTATCTGAAAAACAGACCATGTATTTCATTTGGTACAAACTGTGACCTTGATATTCCACAGCAAACCAAAGGTTTAACACACAAGTACAACCAGTTAAAATGACTTTTCAAAAATACTCATGAAATATGCGGGCTAGAGGCCGTGCCGGCTTAATCATATTTATAGGTCGCCACACTCTTTGAGCAGTTGCGTATCAACATTAATTGAAAAAATGGATAATCAAAGCAACTTCCCCTATCATTTCAATAGCAACACCTGCAAAACATGTGGCGGAAAATGCTGTCGGGGTTTTGGAGGTTATGTTTGGCTCAGTATGAAAGAACTGGTGGAAATGGCCGATACAAGGAAAATGGATGTGGCCTTATTTGCCAGGCAATATGTCCGGCAGATCCAAGGCAGGATTTCACTTCAAGAGAGAATTATTAATGGCGAGCATTTCTGCTGTTTCTTCGACTTAATCGATTGTCACTGTACAATCTATCAGAGCAGACCCAAACAGTGCCGAACTTTCCCTTTCTGGGACCAGTACAAGAAAGAGCCAAACAAACTCTTTGCTGAGTGTCCCGGAGTTTCTTTAAAGTAAGCTAAGAATCTGGCAGAGTGCGAAATCAAGGGGTGAAGAGGGAAGAGGAAAGCTGTGACGGCCTGATCGGTAAGGATTTTAACTGCCACCTAACCCTGGGTAAGCAAACCCAACATACAGATAATAACCTGAAAGAGCTCGCCATAACGACCAAAGCAAATCCAACTGACATTTACGGGACCATTACTGATGACCTACCAACCTATATTGGGTACCCTGGGATTTATTGTCTCACCGGATCGCCAGAAAACCCTGCTGGTCCATCGCACTGCCCGCAGCAATGACGCCCATTACAATAAGTACAACGGTATGGGCGGCAAGATGCAATCAGACGAAGATGTGGTCTCGTGCATAAAACGGGAGATCATGGAAGAGGCGGGAATTATCTGCGAGGAGATCAAGCTGCGCGGCACCATCAACTGGACCGGCTTTGGCCCGAATGGCGAAGACTGGCTGGGGTTTATTTTCCGGATCGACCGTTTTAGCGGGACCCCCTTTACTGAAAACGAGGAGGGCACCCTGTCATGGGTCCGAATAGATCGCCTTGGCGAGTTGCCGATGTGGGAAGGTGATCGGTTCTTTCTACCCATGGTCTTCGATGACGACCCGAAAGTCTTCCACGGCCATATGCCCTATAAAAATGAAAGCCCCAGTAACTGGAGCTTTCAGAGAGTTTGATTTCCTCCCGACCGGGAGGCTTAAAGCTTATCAACCACAGTCGTCGGCATCATTGGGGTCGTAGGTGTTGGCCGCATTACGGAACAGGTAATCATTCAGCTTTGTGAGCTCATCCAGGGAGAGATCAGACCACTTACCATCCTTGGCGCACTGGGGGTATTTTTGCAAAAAGACCCGGTTCCATGCGGTCATGGTCTTTGACTCGGAGTGCAGGAAGGTGGCGCCCTTGTCATTATCGCGGGTATGGCAAGTCTTGCATGACCTGGCGAATATCTTGCTGCCTTCACTGACCCAGCCGCTGTTTTGGAAGGTCAGGATACGACAGACCTGAGTGGCTTCATCAAGCCGCTTCTTTGGCGTGGCCTGACTGTCCACCACCGAACTGAAGATGACCAGCGTCATAACTGCACTTAATAATATCGCTATCCTCATAAGCCTCCTCCTTGATCCGTTTACTCAGCACAAAAACCAATGCTTAACAAAAAAACTACATTCTTAATTATATACCACGTTGTAGCAATAGTAAAGTCCGGACAACACAAACCAAATGACCTCTTGTCTTTGCTAAAATGGCATGCTTTATCTATGCGAGCTAACGACAAAATCATTATTTATCATCACAGTCATGACCAGCGGACCGGCATATTAAAGTTTGCTGTTTACCAATCAACCTAAAACATTTATATAGTGACCCTATTCTAAGTTACCGGGAAAACAAATTCATCTAATTAGTTCACTAAACCCGTAACGGACAACCACAAATTCCGAATTATGGGCTTGGCTCCAAGAGGGCATGTGCAGAGGCATAGAATGACCGACGTTATTACCAACGAGACACCGAACAGCGATAACCATAGCGATATCCACCGACTGACGATAGCCAACAAAGAGCTCGTTCTGATCGGGACCGCCCATATTTCCAAGGAATCCGCCCAACTGGTCCGGCAAGTAATAGAGGAGGAAAGACCCGACTGTGTTTGCATCGAATTGGATGAAAAGCGTTACGAATCGCTGTCAAAACGCAAGAGTTGGGTAAGTCTGAATCTGAAGGAGATCATCTACCGCAAACAACTCAGCACCCTGCTCGCCAACCTGGTGCTGGCCTCTTACCAGAAGAAACTGGGCGACCAGCTTGGCATTCAACCCGGCACCGAACTGCTTGAGGCCGCCAAGGCCGCCGAAGCACAGGGTATTCCGGTTAGCCTATGTGACCGGGATGTTCGCGTCACTATGCGGCGGGCCTGGAAATCGACCTCAATCTGGAAAAAAGGCTACCTGATGGCAAGTCTGCTGACCAGCCTCTTTGACGATACCGAGATCACCGAAGAAAAGCTCAGTGAAATGCGCAAGTCCGATGTCATCTCCGAACTTATGGAGGAACTCGGGCAATCCCTCCCTGAACTGAAGAGGGTCCTGATCGACGAGCGGGACACCTTCCTGTCCGAGAAGATTAAGGCAACCGACGGCGCCAAGATAGTCGCCGTGGTCGGTGCCGGCCATGTGGCGGGCATCAAACTGGCCTTAACCGAAGATCGCTCCGGGCAAATGGCCGAGATCAATGCCATTCCGCCGGTTTCCAAGATGTGGAAGATTCTGGGCTGGTCGATCCCGGCTATTATCATCGCTTCAATCATTGCCATCGGTTTCCGTAAGGGTGGCTCGGTAGCCGGCGACAACATCATCTACTGGATTCTGGCCAACGGCATCCCCTCCTCCATCGGCGCCATGCTGGCCCTGGCCCATCCACTCACCATCGTCGGCGCCTTTATTGCCGCGCCGCTAACCAGCCTGACCCCGGTAATCGGGGCCGGCTATGTTACCGCTTTTCTGCAGGTTATTTTGCAACCACCCGTGGTCAGCGAATTCGAATCAGCCCTCGATGACATGTCTTCATTAACCGGCTGGTGGCGAAACAAGCTGCTCAGGGTTTTTCTGACCTTCATTTTGCCAGGTTTCGGCAGTATGATCGGCACCTATATCGGCGGATACAAGATAATATCCAGTCTCTTTTAACCAAACATCAGACATTACATATTGGAGTAGACTAATGGCGGCCAAGAGTAAAAAGAAAATAACCCTGAACCCCAGACAACAACGGTTCTTGCGGGGCCTGGGCCACCACTTGCAAGTTAAGGCAACGGTGGGCAAAGAAGGAATTACCGAGCAGGTCTTGAAGTCCCTCAACGAGGTTATCGACGCCCATGAACTTGTTAAAGTGAAGCTGCAGGAAAATTTTCCCCATGACCGGAAAGAAGGCGGAGCCTTGCTGGCAGACAAGGTCAAAGCCGCCCTGGTGCAGGTTATCGGCCGGGTTGTTATCCTCTATCGGGGCAACCCCGACCTGCCTGCCGACCAACGGATAGACCTGCCCAAGTGACATAGTCAAAATTCAATTTTCCAGCGCAGACCATGGCCAGAGACGATATCTTCAAATACTCCGAGATGAACCGGGAATTTCAGTTTGACGGCATTGTCGCTGATGTCTTCGATGATATGTTAAACCGCTCCGTCCCCTGTTACCGGATGGTCATCGAGATGATGGGGGCCATTCTGGATAAATTTCTTCTGGAAGGCGACCGGGTCTATGATCTGGGCTGTTCGACTGGTGAAACTCTGGTTGAACTGGCCAGGCAGCTTGACCGGCTCAACCTCGACTTCACTGGCATCGACAACTCGCCAGCCATGCTGAGCAAGGCCCGCCACAAGGCGGAGATGTTTGCCCTGGCCAGCCGGATTGATTTCAGGGAAGCAGACATTGTTGACCTGGACATCTCCGGAGCCGGAGCGATTATCATGAATTACACCCTGCAGTTCATCCGCCCGGTCAACCGCCAGGAATTCCTGGCCAGAGTTTACAAAGCACTGCGACCCGGCGGCATCCTGATTCTCAGTGAAAAGGTTCTGTCCCCTGCCCCGGACCTGAACCGGGCCTTCATCGATTTCTATCTGGATTTCAAACGGCGGAACGGCTACAGCGAAACGGAGATCTCCCGCAAGCGGGAGGCACTCGAAAACGTCCTGATCCCCTTTTCAGTAAAAGAGAATATCGACCTGCTGACCGAGGCTGGCTTCACCTCCCACGAGACCTTTTTCCAGTGGTTCAATTTCGCCTCCATCGTGGCAGTTAAAAACTAAGCAGGCCATTAATAATGCGCGATTATCTAGCCCAACTGCCGACACCCCATAAATCTGAGATTGAAGCGCTGCTGGGCAAATGCGACCAGCTGGAAGCCTCCGGGAAAAAGGGCATAATCCGCTATCGCCACCCCTTTGAATCAATCAAACATATCAGGGCCGCGCATCTGGATTTCAGCGGGGACACGGTTAAGATCGGCCGCCGGGACGAACTTGGCGAAGCCGACCACGACAAGGTCATTGAGGTGATGCGCAACTTCATACCCTGGCGCAAGGGGCCTTTTGAGGTGTTCGGGGTCGAGATTGACGCGGAATGGCGCAGTGAACGCAAGTGGCACCGCTTGCAACAGGCCCTGCCCGATCTTAAAGACAAGATCATCGCCGATATCGGCAGCAATAACGGCTATTATCTATTCAGGATGGCCGCCCACCAGCCCCGCCTGGCCCTGGGCTTCGAACCGCATCTCCACCATCATTTCACCTTCAAGACCTTGAACAGTCTGGCCAACCAGGACAATCTCAAAAGCGAGATGCTCGGGGTCGAACAGATAGGCCTGTTTGAAAACTGTTTTGACGTGATCTTCATGATGGGCATCCTCTACCATCGGATATCCCCGGTCGAGGTATTAAAAGAAACCTTAAAGGCCCTGCGCCCCGGGGGCACCCTGATTGTCGAATCACAGGCCATTCCCGGCGAGGAACCGATCGCCCTCTTCCCGGAAAAGACCTATGCCAAGGCCCCGGGCACCTACTTCGTGCCCACCGGACCTTGCCTGACCAATTGGACAACCAGAGCTGGCTTCAAAGACGTGGAGTTATTTGCCAGCCATCCCATGGACAATAATGAACAGCGACGCACCGCCTGGATGGACTTCGAATCCTACGATAATTTTCTCGACCCAAGCAACCCGGCCCTGACCATTGAGGGCTACCCGGCCCCGATCCGGGTTTTCATCAAGGCCCGCAAAAAAGAATAATCTTAAAGATCCAACCGAAACAAATTATTTTCCCCGGCATTAAATAATTTCAGTCGAATTTCAGATTGGCTAAAATGATCAGGGTAACTGATCATATATATCAACTAACCCGCATATTTCACCAGTTGAGATGCCCGATTGCGAAACGCTCGATAGGCAAAGTATGATGTTTTCAGCAGGTAAGCGACCAGAGGGAGACTCCGATACTTTAGTATGCTGAAAGCCTTATACAGCAGATTCTGTACAATACCCCCCTGAGGGGTGCTATACGGATATATCGGCTGGCCCGCAGGGTGATTAGTTTCGAAGTCTGCGCTATCTGAAAAACAAACCATGTATTTCATTTGGTACAAACTGTGACCTTGATATTCCACAGCAAACCAAAGGTTTA